>JALVUB010000150.1 GCA_027023915.1 Sedimenticola sp. | reverse complement strand
GTGGGTCACAAACCGGCCCTCATCGTTACCGTCTCTTCCGCCGACGGTGGCGCCTACCCGGTGGCCGAGCTGCGTATGAGCAGCTACAAAAACAACCGCATTCTCTACATTCCCGAGCAGGTGATCGTGCGCCATGTGGAGAAAGTGCTCAACGAAAATCCCACCGACAACGACCCCGACGCGGACGCCTATTTTCGCCAACGCATCCGCTGGTCTCTCGAGGTGCTGCGCGCCTACGCCGAGGCGCTGGGGCCGGTGCGCGCCAGCGGGGTGACCGAAAACGACCAGTTCGGTTTCGGCATGTAACCACGACAGACTTTCTCACCAGGAAAACAGACGCTTTCCGCCTTCAACCCGCCCATCCACACCCCCCGTCGGCGGATTTCAAGTTATTCACTTTTTTCCACAGGTCACTCACAATTTTCTTCCCCCTTTTTCACCGATCTATACACAACATATAGGGGTTGACAGAATATCAACCACAACATATCCTGTTTTCCCAAGGGAAGCTCCAAGCATCCTGAGTCGGCAGCAGAACGTCGGAAAAGAATAAAATCAGGGCGTCAAGCCACAGCCGGCGGTCCAAACCGATGGACAGATTCAGCGGTGTCGCCGCGTTGCCATCTTCAGGATTTGCCAAAAGCCACCCCGAGGGAGAGAATAGAACAAAGAAAGTACGAAACGGCTTTTTCACGGTCGTTCCTCCCGCCACCCAGTAACAACCGGACCATCAGGGAGACGCCATGGCCACCAGCGAGACCACTACCACCTCCATCGACAAGATCGCCGTGCCACCTGCCACAGACACTGCCTTGCAAACACCGCCAACGGCCACTGTCGAGCAACCCGCCATTCCGCTTCAGGTGATGAAGCGCAACGGCAAGGTTGTCAGCTTCGATCCCACCAAGATCAGCATCGCCATCACCAAGGCCTACCTGGCGGTGGAAGGCCAGGGCGCGGCCGCCTCGGCGCGGGTGCATGAACTGGTGCGGCGAATCACCCAGCAGGTGGTGGACGCCCTGGTGCGGCGCAATCCCGACGGTGGCACCGTCCATATAGAAGATATCCAGGATCAGGTGGAACTGGCCCTGATGCGAGCCGGCGAGCACAAGGTGGCGCGCGACTACGTCCTCTACCGCGAAGCGCGCGCCAAGGAGCGCGAGGAAGCGGCCCGCGCCGCGCGCGAAACCGGCGAGGAGGAGCACTTGGTCAAGGTCGCCCTGGCCGACGGCAGCCAGGCGCCGCTGGACATCCAGCGGCTGCGCGACCTGGTGGCCGAGGCCTGCAACGGCCTGGCGGAGACCGATCCCCAGCGCATCCTGGACGACACCTGCCGCAACCTCTTCGACGGGGTGAAGGAGGAGGACGTCTACCAGACCCTGGTGATGAGCGCCCGCACCCTCATCGACGCCGAGCCCAACTACTCCCAGGTGGCCGCCCGCCTGCTGATGGAGATCCTGCGGCGCGAGGCGCTGCGTTTTCTGGAACTACCCCAAGTAGCCACCCAGGCACAGATGGCCGAGGCCTATGGCGACTACTTCAAGGCCTATGTGCGCCGCGCGGTGGAGCTGGAGTTGCTCGACCCGCGCCTGGCCCAGTACGACCTGGAAAAGATCACTGCCGCGTTGAAACCCGAGCGGGATCTCAGCTTCACCTACCTGGGCCTGCAAACCCTTTACGACCGCTATTTTATCCACGATGCCGGCGGCACCCGCTTCGAGCTGCCACAAGCCTTTTTCATGCGCGTGGCCATGGGCCTGGCCATCAACGAGATCGAGCGCGAGGCGCGCGCCATCGAGTTCTACGAGCTGCTCTCCAGCTTCGACTTCATGAGCTCCACCCCCACCCTGTTCAACTCCGGCACCCTGCGGCCGCAGCTCTCGAGCTGCTATCTCACCACCGTGCCCGACGATCTCGAAGGCATCTTCGGCGCCATCCGCGACAACGCCATGCTCTCCAAGTTTGCCGGCGGGCTGGGTAACGACTGGACCCCGGTGCGCGGCCTCGGCTCCCACATCAAGGGCACCAACGGCAAGAGCCAGGGCGTGGTGCCCTTCCTCAAGGTGGCCAACGACACCGCGGTGGCGGTCAACCAGGGCGGCAAGCGCAAGGGTGCCGTCTGCGCCTATCTGGAGACCTGGCACATCGACATCGAGGAGTTCCTCGAACTGCGCAAGAACACCGGCGACGAGCGCCGCCGCACCCACGACATGAACACCGCCAACTGGATCCCCGATCTGTTCATGAAACGGGTGGCCGAGGAGGAGGAATGGACACTCTTCTCCCCCGACGAGACGCCGGACCTGCACGATCTCACCGGACAGGCATTCGAGGAGGCCTATCTGAATTACGAGGAGAAAGCCCGGCGGGGCGAGATCAGGATTTTCAAAACGGTGAAGGCAGTGGAGCTGTGGCGCAAGATGCTCGGCATGCTGTTCGAGACCGGCCACCCCTGGATAACCTTCAAGGATCCCTGCAACATCCGCTACACCAACCAGCACCAGGGGGTGGTTCACTCCTCCAACCTCTGCACCGAGATCACCCTGCACACCAACCGCAACGAGATCGCGGTGTGCAACCTCGGCTCAGTCAACCTGGCCCAGCATGTCACCGAGGAGGGGCTTGATCTGGCCAAGTTGGAGAAGACCGTCTCCACCGCCATGCGCATGCTGGACAACGTCATCGACTACAACTACTACTCGGTGCCCCAGGCGCGCAACTCCAACCTGCGCCACCGCCCGGTGGGGCTGGGCATCATGGGCTTCCAGGACGCCCTCTACAAACAGCGCATCCCCTACGCCAGCGAGGAGGCGCTCACCTTCGCCGACCGCTCCATGGAAGCGGTGAGCTATTTCACCATCAAGGCCAGCACCGACCTGGCGGAGGAGCGCGGCCGCTACTCCACCTTCGAGGGCTCTCTCTGGAGCCAGGGCATCCTGCCCATCGATTCCCTGAAACTGCTGGCCGAGGAGCGCTGCGGCTACCTACAGGTGGACATGACCCAGACCATGGACTGGGACAGCCTGCGCGAGCGGGTGAAGACCGTGGGCATGCGCAACGCCAACACCATGGCCATCGCCCCCACCGCCACCATCTCCAACATCTGCGGGGTGAGCCAGTCCATCGAGCCCACCTACCAGAACCTGTTCGTAAAATCGAACCTCTCGGGCGAGTTCACCGTGGTCAACCCCTACCTGGTGCGCGATCTGAAAAAGCTGGGCCTGTGGGACGAGGTGATGGTCAACGACCTCAAGTATTACGACGGTTCCCTGGCCCCCATCGACCGCATCCCGCCCGAACTCAAGGCACTCTACGCCACCGCCTTTGAGATCGACCCGCGCTGGCTGGTGGAAGCCGCCTCGCGTCGCCAGAAGTGGATCGATCAGGCCCAGAGCCTTAATCTCTACATGGCCGAGCCTTCGGGCAGGAAGCTCGACAACCTCTACAAGCTGGCCTGGGTGCGGGGACTGAAAACCACCTACTACCTGCGTTCCATGGGTGCCACCGGGGTGGAGAAAACCACCGTTTCGGCGCCAGACTCGGGCAGCGTCAACCTGCTGGGCAAAACGCCGGGCAGTGCCGCGCCTTCCGCCTGCTCCATTCTCGATCCCGATTGCGAGGCGTGCCAGTAGGAGGCCCGTCCCCGGGCCGAACCACCGGTCCGGGAGTTCGCGGCGGGGACGCCGCTCCTACATGAACAGAGGCAGAGTTACAGAAACACAGGAGATGAACCAATGCTGAACTGGGACGACCCCATCGCCGCCGCCCGAGAGCCCCGCCTCGACCCGCTACAGTCGGGCAGCGAGGCGATCCGCGAGAAGCAGGCGCCGCCGGCTCAGCCCGCCGCCGAGCCGGCGCCCGCCTTCGAGCCGATGAAGCCGGTGAACCCGGACGACAAACGGGTCATCAACGGGCTCACCGACATCAATCAGCTGGCGCCTTTCAAATATCCCTGGGCTTGGGAATATTTTCTCAACGCCAACCGAAATCACTGGACGCCGCTGGACATCAACATGGCCCAGGACGTGCAGGACTACCAGCACAAGCTCACCCTGGAGGAGCGCCACGTCTACGAGAACGTGCTCGCCTACCTCACCACCTCCGACGTGCTGGCCATGCGCAACATCGGCTTGGCGGTGATGGAGAAGATGTCAGCCCCCGAGTTGCAAATCTACCAGGCGCGCCAGGTCTACGAGGAGGCCCTGCACACCTGGACCTACCAACACTGCATCGAAACCCTGGGGCTGGATCAGGGCGAGGTTTACAACCGCTATCGGGTGGTGCCCGAGATCAACGGCAAGATTCAGGTGGCCAACCGGCGGCTTGAATCCGTTCTTCGCGCGGACATCGACCTCACCGACCGCGACGAGCTGGAGAATTTTCTCCTCGCCTACACCTTCTTCGCCGGCGTGTTCGAGGGCTGCTGGTTCTACAACGGCTTCAGCCCCATCTTCGCCCTCCAGCGCCGCGGCCTGATGAAGGGCACCGCCGAACAGCTCCAGTACATCATGCGCGACGAGGTGCTGCACGCCTCCTTCGGCATCCGCGTGGTGAAGCAGATTCTGGTGGAGGAGCAGATGACGCTTGATCCGGTCAAGGTGCGCGACATGTGGGACGAGGCCCACGCCTGCGAGGAGGCCTACGCCGGCTATATCCTGCGCGACCCCATCCTTGGCTACTCCAAGGAGGATCACATGGAGCAGTTCCGCTTCATCGCCAACCGCCGCGCCCGCCAGCTTGGCGTGGAAGAGCCCTTCCCCGGCGCCCAGTGCGCCCTGCCCTGGCTGGACGAGCAGGCCAACCTGCGCAAGGAGAAAAACTTCTTCGAGACCAGAGTAACCGAGTACCAGACCGGAGGTGCCCTGAGCTGGGATTGATCGCCGGACAAAAAGGCAGCCGAGTCACTCTGATTAAAAGCCAGGAGCGACTTTCTGAAGGGTCGAATTTTTCAGGCCCTCCTTTGGGAAGCGCTGATAAAAGCCATCCATGGCTTTATCAGCGCTCGCCGCGCCGCAAACGCGGTTTGCGGCTTGCTCCAAAATCAATGACTTGGGGACATTGATTTTGCCGGCACATCCATGTGACGGAGGAAGGCCTGAATTTTTCAGAGCTTCCTTTGCACAGAACCATATTCCAGGCAACCCAAGGAAGAAAGGAAGGAAGGAACATGCATAAAAGCATCTCTCTGTTTATTGTCCGTCTCGTTCTTCTGTTCGGCAGCCTCGTGCTGGCATCCTCGGCCAGCGCGGGCCGGGATGTGCCGGGCGGCCGGGATCACCCCGAACTGGGCCGCATTCCCGGCTCGGTTCTTACCGGCTTCGAGCACAAGCAATACGGCACCCTGCGGCTGCCATTGAAGATTGAGGGCATCCGCGTCAGCCGCTCGCTTCAGCCCAGCGGAGAGGTTTGGCGACTTCAGTACCGGTTGCCAAAGAAGATGGGGCCTGATGGGGCTTACGCAGTCTATCTCGACAATCTGAAGGAGAAAGGCTTCGAGCTGCTCTATCAGTGCGAAGACGAAGACACGATGTTTTACACTACCCTTCGCCGCCGGTTGAAGTACCAGTGGGGCTCCAACATCATGACGGTCTACTGCCTGGTTGCGAAGGGAACCCTGCGGGGCCGGGAGGCAACGGTGGGTGTTTTCTCCACCGCCAAGTTGCGCGGCAGTGAGCCGGAAGTGCGTCTCTATATCGTGGAGTCCAAGCCCCTGGAGGCCAAGCTGGAGGTGGTGGGGGCCGAGAAGATGGCTCAGGAGATCGAAAAAAAGGGCCACGTGGCCCTCTACGGCATCCTTTTCGACCACGACAGCGACAAGCTCAAGCCCGATTCTCTCAAGGCAATCGCCGAGATCGCCAAGTACCTCTCGGCCCACCCGAAGGTAAAGCTCTACGTGGTGGGCCATACCGACAACACCGGCACCTACCAATACAACCTCGATCTTTCCAAACGCCGCGCGAGGGCGGTGGTGAGATCCCTGGTTCGCAAACACGGTATTTCAGCCAACCGTCTGAAAGCGGTGGGTGTCGGCCCGGTGGCGCCGGTGGCCAGCAACCAGACCGAAGAGGGGCGGGCGAAAAACCGTCGCGTGGAACTGGTCGCCCAGTAAACGCTTTGATAAACGCCTTCCCCGCGGCTTTATCAAAAGCTTCTTGAAAAGCGAGGTGAATGATGAACGGAAGCCATGACTACGGCCCCCTTGTGGAACTGATCGGTACATGGCATGGCGACAAGGGAGTGGACATAGCGCCCACTTCGGATGGAGCCGGAGAGATTCCTTTTCACGAAACACTTACCTTCACTCCCGTGGGTGAAGTGACCAATGCCGGTTCCCAGACACTACTAGCGCTTCATTACCAACAGGTTGTAAAACGCAAATCGGACGGCGAGGTGTTCCATCACCAGTGCGGCTACTGGATGTGGGATGCGGCCAGCAACACCGTGATGGAGTCCCTCACCATCCCACGCGGCGTCTGCGTCCTGGCAGGAGGAACCTGGAAGGACGAAAAGGACGAAGAGGGGCGGATACTGATCGAGGTGGTGGCCCGGCTGGGCGATGAAGACTGGGGCGTGATCCAGTCACCCTTCATGCGCGACAACGCCCGCACCGGCGAGTTCATCCACCGTCTGACGGTTGGCAATGGCCGGTTGAGCTACCAGGAGACCACCTGGCTGGACATCTACGAGCGGCTGTTCGAACACCGCGACAGCAACGAGCTGACCCGGGCCGTATAAAAAAACGCGCCAGCGGATACCTTGGCCTGCGGGAGAGAACTAAACCTCCATCCCGACAATCAGCCCATGAGCCAGCCAGCTCTTGAGAAACCCCGCCGCCCGCAGCGGCGCGTTTTGCACGTCCACCCACTCCAACAATCCTTCGCAAAGGGTGGCAAAGTCGCCCCCCTGAAGCGCCTGTTGCAGCGCCCAGGCCTCATCCACATCCAGAGGCCGCCAGCGCGGGTCAAGCTCCTGGCGCCAGAGCAGCCAGACCACCGCCATCTCTTGCCGTTCAGGCTCGGGCGGCTCCTCATCCCGTTTCAGAGCCTGCCAGATAGCTGGTACATTCCAATGCAGATCCAAAAGCCGCATCGCCGGGGTGAAAGAAAACGTTAACAGGCCCCACTTTTCCGGCGGCACCTGCATCAGATCAGTTTCGCTCAGCGGCTTGGTATCGGCGGCATCAAACACCAAGCCCTGGGCCCATTCGAAGGCAGCCATTTCACCCACAAAGGGGTATTCATCATAAGGTGGTGTGGTGAAAAGAAATTCGGCCAGCTTATCGCCAAACCAACGGATGGAGCGGAAGGTAGAGGGATGGGCGGCAATATAGTCGCGGCACAGCCCCCAAAACTGCTCGTCTCCCACCAACCCCCAAAGGCCGGGAAAAGCCACCTCCAGCGCTTTCACCAGCCGCACCACATAGGCATCGGCGTAGAGGTTCATGCGTTCCTCGGCATCGGCCCGCTCGTCACCCAGGATGAGGGTGGTGGCGTCGCCCTCGCGTTGCATCAGATAGCGGGCAAAAGCGCCTTGCAGCTCAGGCAGTGGCGTGGGCACGCTGTTTCTCCCAAAGAGGCTCGGCCAGCCTGCGCGCCTGATCCAGCTCTTCCAGCAGCTCGGCCAGGGGCGGGATGTTGTCGTCGCGCTCGATCATG
>JALVUB010000149.1 GCA_027023915.1 Sedimenticola sp. | reverse complement strand
GTTGGCGGCGTCCATGTGGGAGAAGAACGCCTTGCGCGCCTCCGGCGAGATGTAGCCCGCGGTCACCGCCACGCTCTTGATGCCGCGCTCGTGGCACGCCCTGGCGGTGTCCACCGCGTACTCGAGAAAGATCACCGGATCGTTGTAGGTGTAGGCCACGCTGCGGCTGCCCAGCTCCTGGGCCACCTGGGCGATGCGCTCCGGGCTGGCCTGGGCCGCCAGCTTGTCCATCTCGCGCGACTTGCTCATGTCCCAGTTCTGGCAGTACTTGCAGGCGAGGTTGCAGCCGGCGGTGCCGAATGAGAGCACCGGCGTGCCGGGCAGGAAGTGGTTGAGCGGCTTCTTCTCGATGGGATCGACGCAGAACCCGCTGGAACGGCCGTAGGTGGTGAGCACGATCTGGTCGTTCTCGCGGGCACGCACGAAACAGAGCGCCTGCTGACCCTCCTTGAGCTTGCAGTGACGCGGACAGAGGTCGCACTGGATGCGACCGTCATCGAGCTTATGCCAGTAGCGGCCCGGAAAAGGCTGGATGGCTGGGGCGTTCATCTTGCAATTTCTCCACTCGAACCCAATCTGAATGGGAACCTCGAAAAATTGCCGTCCAGGCAATTTTTCTCCGCGCAAACCGAAAACTCGGTTTCCGGTTTGCTACATTTTCAATCACTTGTGTGATTGAAAATGGCGGGACTTCCTTGTCCCGCACGGGCACCTCGAATTTTTCAGCGGTGCCCTGATGTTTCATAGATCAGGTTGGAACGCAGGATTTCAAGATGAGCACAGTGAAGCTGCCCGCGGTGGCGGGCATGTTCTACCCGGCGGACCCGGCCACACTGGCGGCCGAGATCGACGCCTACCTGGCCCAGGCGAAGCCCGCCGAAGGGCCGGTGCCCAAGGCGCTCATCGCGCCCCACGCCGGCTATGTCTATTCCGGCCCGGTGGCCGCCAGCGCCTACGCGCGGCTACTGCCGGCGGCGGAGCGCATCCGCCGGGTGGTGATCCTGGCGCCCTCGCACCGCGTGCCCTTTCGCGGCATCGCCACCTCCTCGGCCGACTGGTTCCGCACCCCCCTGGGGGACGTGCCGGTGGACCGCCAGGCGGTGGAAGCGGCCCTCGAGCTGCCCGGCGTGAGCGAGTTCGACGCCGCTTTCGAACAGGAGCACGCCCTGGAGGTCCACCTCCCCTTCCTCCAGCGGGTGCTGCGGGAGTTCGAGATCGTCCCCTTCGTGGTGGGCGACGCCGACCCGGGAGAGGTGGCGCGGCTGCTCGACCTGCTGTGGGATGGCGACGAGACCCTCATCGTGGTGAGCTCGGACCTGAGCCACTACCTCGATTACCACGCCGCCCGCGAGCGCGACAGCCGCACCGCCCAGGCCATCGAGGCGCTGCGCCCCGATCTCATCGGTTTTCACGACGCCTGCGGGCGCATCCCGGTGAACGGCCTGCTGCTGGCCGCGCGCGAACACGGGTTGCAGGCGAAAACAGTGGATCTGAGAAACTCCGGCGACACCGCCGGTGACAAGAGCAGAGTGGTGGGGTATGGCGCCTATGTCTTCTCGTGACCGCAACACCAGTTTGAACGACCGGCAGCGCCGCCTCCTGCTGGAGGTGGCCAGGGAGTCCATCGCCCACGGCCTGCGCACCGGCCGGCCGCTGCGGGTGAATCCCACGGACCACGACCCGGCGCTCCAGGCGAAGCGGGCCGCCTTCGTAACCCTCAACGAGCGGGGCCGTCTGCGGGGCTGCATCGGTCATCTGGAGGCGATCCAGCCGCTGGTGGCCGACGTGGCGGAAAACGCCTTCAGCGCCGCCTTTCGCGATCCCCGTTTTCCACCGGTTACCGCCGGCGAGTTCGATGCGCTGGAGATCCACATTTCGGTGCTGAGCCCGCCCGAGCCGGTGGTGTTCACCTCGGAGGCCGACCTGCTGCGCCGGATCCGCCCCGGCACCGACGGCCTCATCCTGGAAGAAGGCCCCTATCGCGGCACCTTTCTTCCCTCGGTGTGGGAGCAGCTGCCCGAGCCCCGCCAGTTCCTGGCCCAGCTCAAGCTGAAGGCGGGACTGCCCCCGGATTACTGGTCTGATTCGGTGAAGGTTTACCGCTACACTACGGAATCGTTTTCCGAAAGCGATCGGTAAACTGCATGCAGCCACAGATTCGCCGCGAACTGGTCTGGCCCAAGGCCCTGCGCCTGTGCCACTGGAGCCTGGCGCTGGCCACCGTCGTGCTGCTGCTCACCGGCTGGCTGATCGTCTGGGCGCCGGAGCGGGGTGAGAGGGTGGACGAAATCCATTTCGTGGCCGCGGCCGTGCTGCTGGCGGCGCTGGCGGCGCGCCTGGGGCTGCTGTTCCTGGGAAGGGGGGTGGCCAGCCTGAAGGTGCTGCTGCCCAACCGCCACCGGTTGAAACAAGGGCTGGGAGTGCTGCAAAGCTACCTCACCCTGGGCAGGCTCCCCCTGCCCCGCTGGCACGCCCATAATCCGCTCTGGGCGCCCCTCTACCTGGTGCTCTTCACGGTGCTTGCCATCCAGGTGGTGACCGGCCTGCTGCTGCTCCAGGATGTAACCATTATAGGTGGCGCCAGCGTGCGGACCCTGCACCACTGGGGCTGGCTCTTTCTACTGACCTTCTCCCTCCTCCACCTGGTGGCGGTCTTCTTCCACGACGCCAAGGGCACCACCGCGGAGATTTCGGGAATGGTGAACGGCCACCGCTTTCTCACCCTCGAGCCGGTGCGGCTCGACGAGGTGACCGACACCAAGGTGGTGCCCCTCGATGCCCTGGCGCAGCAACTGAAGGCGAAGAGCAAGAACGATTCCTCTTCGTAGGTCGTCCTTCAGCGTGGAAACAACCACAGAGAATGCAACTGTAGGAGGCGCGTCCTCGCGCCGAACGACGAAGGCTTTTTCGCCATCGGGGGTTCGCGGCGGGGACGCCGCTCCTACAGGGAAGCCGAACAGGAGACGTCAGCGGAGAAAACGCTCGATGCGCTCCACGCCCCGCTCAAGCCGCTCCAGGCCGGTGGTGTAGGCGAAACGGACATAACGCTCCGCGCGGAAGCTGCCGAAATCCAGGCCCGGCGTCACCGCCACGCCCGCCTCTTCCAGCAGCCGCCGGCAGAAGCCGAAGCTGTCGTCGGTGAAGGCGCTCACATCGGCATAGAGATAGAAAGCGCCCTCGGGCAGACCCTCGATGCGGAAACCGAGCCCGGTGAGCGCCTGGTAAAGGTAATCGCGCCGTTTCCGGAAGCGGCGGCGGCGCGCCTCCAGGATCTCCAGGGTGGCCGGCTGGAAGGCCGCCAGGGCGGCGTGCTGGGAGAGGGTGGGCGCCGCCAGGAAGAGATTCTGCGCCAGCCGGTCCAGGGCCGGCACCAGGGGCTCCGGCGCCACCAGCCAGCCCAGCCGCCAGCCGGTCATGCCGAAAAACTTGGAGAAACTGTTGATGACGAACAGCGCCTCCGTGCCCAGGGAGAGGGCAGTCACCTCCGGTACCCCGTAGACCAGCCCCTGGTAGATCTCGTCCACGATAAAGAAGCCGCCGGGGGCGCGCACCGCCTCGTAGAGGAAGCGGAGCTGGTCAAGCCCCAGCACCCGGCCGGTGGGGTTGGAAGGGGTGGCCACCATGAGCGCCCGGGTGCGCTCGTCCCAGGCACGGATCACCTGGTCGTTGGCCAGGGCAAACCCCTGTGACGCCTTGACGCCGAGCGAGACCGCCTCCCCCTCGAACAGCCGCACCAGGTGGCGGTTGCAGGGGTAGCCGGGATCGGGCATCAGCACCTTCTCACCCGGGTCCACCAGCGCCGCCAGCACCAGCTGCAAGGCGCCCGAAGCGCCGGGGGTCACCACCACCCGGCCCGGCTCCACCGCCACGCCGAACCGCTCCCCATACCAGCCGGCGATGGCCTCGCGCAGGGCCGGTAGCCCCAGGGCGGGAGTGTAGTGGGTCTTCCCCTCGGCCAGGGCCTTGTGACCCGCCTCCACCACCGGCTCGGGGGTGGGAAAGTCCGGTTCGCCCACCTCCATGTGGATCACCTCCCGCCCCTGCGCCTCCAGCTCGCGGGCGCGGGCCAGGATGGCCATCACGTGGAAGGGCTCGATACCCGCCATGCGGCGGGCCAGGCGGGGTTCAGCCCCAGGCATGATCGTGAATGGCGCGCAGGGCCGGCAGATCCACCTGTCCATTCACCAGCGGCGGACCCGCCAGCACCTTTGCCGGCTGACCTGGCTCGCCCAACTGATCCAGCACGATGGTGGCGTCGCTGAAATCGTGGCCGCGGGTATAGTCGTTCACCGTCACCAGGACCGATTTCAGCCCGGCGTCCCGCGCCGACGCCACCCCGTTGCCCGAATCCTCAAAGGCGAGGCAGTGGTCAGGCGAAATGTCCATCCGTTCCATCGCCCACTGGTAGATGTCCGGCGCCGGTTTCTTGGCCGGCACGATGTCGCCGGCGGCGATCACCTCGAACCACTGCTCCGCCTGGGGGTCCAGGCTGTTGCGCAGCAGCGCGGTGACATTGGCCGGCGTGGTGGTGGTGGCAATGGCAAGGCGCAGGCCGGCTTCACGCGCCTCGCGCAGCAGCCGCTCCACCCCGGGGCGCAGCGGCAGCCCGGGATCGGCCATCAGCCGCTTGTAGTGCTCTGTTTTTGCGGCGTGAAGATCGGCAATGAAGGCATCCAGGTCGGCCGGTGGTTCAAAGGGTGGCTGGTATTTTTCCAGAAAATGGCGAATTCGCTCCTTACCGCCGGTAACGGCCAGCAGATCGCCATAAATCTCTGGGGTCCACTCCCAATCGAGCCCGGCGTCGGCAAAGGCCCGGTTGAAGGCGACCCGATGGCCGTCGCGCTCGGTGTCGGCCAGGGTACCGTCCACATCGAAAAGCAATGCTTCAAGTTGTGCCACCTCAATTCCCATCATGTCGTTGAAATTGACCGCAGGTTAGACCATTTCCCAGCCGCCAGCCACCACAAAAGCCGTCTGGAAAAGTGTGCACAAAAGCGTTGCCCCTGACGCCCGGGTCTGCTACTTTCCCTTCCCCTGATAACCGCTAACCCCGCCAATATGGCGGAAATGACCACTGAAGGACAAAGCAATGCCAGAAACCATCAGTGTCGATCCTCTCTCCTTCAAACCTTACAAGGCCAAGAAGGGAGAGGAGTACATGAACGAGAAACAGGAAGCCCATTTCCGTTCCATCCTGGAGAAATGGCGCCAGACCCTCATGGAAGAGGTGGACCGCACCGTCCACCACATGAAGGACGATGCCGCCAACTTTCCCGATCCCAACGACCGCGCCAGCCAGGAGACCGAATTCAGCATCGAGCTGCGCACCCGCGACCGGGAGCGCAAGCTGCTCAAGAAGATCAACGAAGCCCTCGACCGGCTGGACGCCCACGAATACGGCTACTGCGAATCCTGCGGCGCCGAAATCGGCATCCGCCGCCTGGAAGCGCGGCCCACGGCCACCCTCTGCATCGACTGCAAAACCCTGGAAGAGATCCGGGAGAAGACCTACGGCTGAGATGGCCGCGCTCAACATCCCATCTTCGAAGCCGGCCTCGCGCCGGCTTTTTGCTGCATGAAACCTACCTACCGCGGCCGTTTCGCCCCCTCCCCCACCGGACCCCTCCATTTCGGCTCCCTGGTGGCGGCGGTGGGCAGCTACGCCGACGCCCTGGCCCACGGGGGTGATTGGCTGGTGCGCATGGAGGACGTGGACGAGGGGCGCAAGGCGGCCGGCGCCGCCGACGCCATCCTCCGCACCCTCGAACGCCACGGTTTCCAGTGGCGGGGCGAAGTGCTCTTCCAGAGCCGCCGCAAGGCGCGCTACCAGGAAGTTCTCGAAATCCTCCTGCGGCAAGGCCACGCCTACCCCTGCGGCTGCACCCGCAAGGAGGTTCAACAAACCGGCCTGCAAGGCCCCGAAGGCCCCATCTATCCCGGCACCTGCCGCAATGGCCTGCCGGCCGGCCGCCGGGCGCGCGCCTTCCGCCTCCGGGTGCCGGAGCTGGAGATCTGCTTTCACGACCGGATTCAGGGGCGTTTCTGCCAACAGTTGCAGGCGGAGGTGGGCGATTTCGTCATCCGCCGCGCCGACGGCTTCTTCGCCTATCAGCTCGCGGTGGTGGTGGACGACTTCGACCAGGGGATCACCGACGTGGTGCGCGGCGCCGACCTTCTCGGTTCCACCCCGCGGCAGCGCTACCTGCAGAAACTGCTGGGCGCCCCCTTCCTGCGCTACGCCCACCTCCCCCTGGTGCTCGACGCCGGCGGCCGCAAGCTGAGCAAGCGCGACCGCGCCCACCCAGTGGACGACGACGATCCGGTCTCCGGCCTGCTCGCCGCCTGGCGCTTCCTCGGCCAGCCCGAGCCGCCGGAACACCCTGCCCGCCCCCTCGAGTTCTGGAGCTGGGCCGCCAGCCATTGGAAGCTCTCCAAAAACCACGAGCCTTGCCCATGATCTCTCCTGGCGAAAGAGCGGGGAGTACGCTAGGCTTGAGTTTGATCAAACTGCCCTTTGCGCGGATTCGCTAGGCTCATTGCAGTCGGAACAACAGACACAAGACCTTGCCCAAGCTCACCGATCCATTCCAGCGCACCATCCGCTACCTTCGCGTATCGGTCACCGACCGCTGCAACTACCGCTGTTTCTACTGCATGCCCCTGCGGGGGGTGCCCTGGGAAGAGCGCGACCAGTTTCTCACCTTCGAGGAGCTGACCCGGGTCATCCGGCTCTTCACCGAACTGGGGGTGGACAAGGTGCGCCTCACCGGCGGCGAGCCCCTGGTGCGGCGCGGCATCCTGGAATTCGTGCGCCAGCTCTCGCGCCTGCCCGGCCTGGCCGACCTCTCCATGTCCACCAATGCCCACCTGCTGGCCGATCATGCCCGGGATCTGAAGGAAGCCGGCGTGAGCCGGGTCAACATCTCTCTCGATTCCCTGCGCCCCGAGGTGTTCCGCCGGATCACCCGCAACGGCGACCTGGAGGCCGTGCTGGCCGGCATCGACGCCGCCTTGGCCGCCGGCATGGAGCCGGTGAAGCTCAACATGGTGGTGATGCGGGGACTCAACGACGACGAGATCGAACCGATGTTCGACTACGCGGTGGAACGGGGCGCGGACCTTCGCTTCATCGAGACCATGCCGGTGGGGGAGGCGGGCATCGACGGCACCGACCACTTCATGCCGGCGGTGGAGATCCTGGCGCGGCTCAAGGCCCATGCCGGCGCCGAGCTGGTGCCGGTAAAAGGGGGCAAGGGCGCCGGTCCGGCGCGCTACTACCAGGTGGGCCAGGGGCCGGCGCGGGTGGGCGTCATCAGCGCCCTCTCCCGCCACTTCTGCGACGACTGCAACCGGGTGCGCCTCACCGCCAAGGGCGACCTGGTGCTCTGCCTGGGCCAGGAAGACCGCGTCTCCCTGCGTGACGGCCTGCGCCAGGGGCTGGACGACGAAGAGATGAAGGCGATCATCCGCGCCGCCATCGCCCGCAAGCCGCGCAGCCACGAATTCAACAGCGACACCCGGCGGGTGGCCTTGCGCCACATGTCGTCTCTTGGCGGCTAACCCACCGGCTTGCGGTGAAAGCTGGTGCCCTTGCACCTGGGGCAGGGCGGGATGGGGCCCGGCTTGTGGAAATGGAGTTCCTCGCCGCAGTTGTCACACACCAGGGTGCCGGGGCCGGTGACCTCGCCGGTATGGTAGCCGGCCGCCTCCGCCTGCTCCCGTAGCAAGTTCAGCTCCACGGTGGTCTGGTCGGC
>JALVUB010000148.1 GCA_027023915.1 Sedimenticola sp. | reverse complement strand
CTTCACCGAGCGGGCGGTGCCGGGCGCGGTGATCCGGCGTCGACGCTGGGTGGAGGCGGCGAGCTTCACCACCCTGGGGCTGGCGGCGGTGGCGGAACTGCTCTGGCCCCATGGCCCGGCGGCCGGGGCGGCCTGCCTGCTGGCCGGCGCCGTCCAGGCGGCGCGGCTGCAAGGGTGGTACGGCAGCAACCACGGCATCTGGCGCCGGCCCATCCTCTGGGTGCTCTACCTGGGCTATCTCTGGATCGTGGTGGGACTGCTGCTGCGTGGCCTGGCCGGTTTCGGCCTCTTTCCCTATCCGCTGGTGCTCCACGCCATCACCCTGGGGGGCATCGGCGTGCTCACCCTGGGGATGATGTCTCGGGTGACCCTGGGGCACACGGGCCGCGACATCAACGCCATCGGCTGGTGGATGCCGCTGGCCTTCGTGCTGCTGGCGCTGGCGGCGGTGGCGCGGGTCTTCCTGCCGATGATCGACATGGCCCACTACGTGGTCTGGATCAACATGGCGGGCGGCCTGTGGATGCTGGCTTTCCTGATCTTCGTGCTCTACTACACGCCCATGTTTCTCAAGCCCAGGGTCGATGGCCGGCCGGGGTGAATCCATGGGGGGATGTCGGGCTGAAGCCCGACCTGCAAATTCGGGTTCGAAATGGTTAAGTGTCTCTATTGCGGGAAGGAGGTTCCCGATGACAGCGCCCACTGCCCCCACTGCGGCGCCGTCTCCCATTTCCAGCGGAAGGGGTACCGCGCCGGCGCGCGGCGCCGATTTCTGTTCTGGTTCATCCTGCTGGTGCTGTTCAGCTTCTTCATGGCCTTCTGGCTGCCCCGCTGAGCCTGCACCAATTGATAATTGTTCTTGAATAGGGGATCAGATATTCATATATTCCCATAAAATTTTGAAAATCTTGGGAATATCATGAAAACCAGGTCTCTGATACTGCTCTTTCTGCTGCTGCCGGGGCTGGGACTCCAGGCCCGGGAAGCCGGCTTGGAGACGGCAGAGGTACGCCAGGTACGGGTGCCGCGCGTGTTCCGCCTGGACGGGGTGGTGGAGGCGGTGAACCAGTCCACCATCTCGGCCCAAACCAGGGGCCAGGTGGAGGCCATCTACTACGACGTGGACGACGTGGTGGAGAAGGGCGCCCTGCTGGTGAAGTTGAAAGATACCGAGCAGCAGGCGGCGCTGAAGCGGGCCGAGGCCGACCTGCGGGCGGCCCAGGCGGTACTCAAGGACGCCCAGGCCAACTACCGCCGGGTAAAGGATCTCTTCAACCGCCGGTTGGTGGCCAAATCGAAGCTGGACAGCGCCCAGGCCAACCTCAAGACCGCCCGTGCCAGGTTCGATTCCGCCCAGGCGGCGCTGGCTCAGGCCAGGGAGCAGCTCAGCTATACGCGGGTGACGGCCCCCTACACCGGCATCGTCACCAAGCGGCATGTGCAGGTGGGCGAGATAGCTCATCCCGGCGCGCCGCTGATGAGCGGTGTTTCACTGGAGCAGTTGCGGGTTTCGGTGGATGTGCCCCAAAGCCTGATTCTGCCCATCCGCCACAAGCGCAAGGCGGGCGTGGAGCTGCCCGACGGGCGCTGGATCCAGGCGCGCAAAATCACCATTTTTCCCTTTGCCGATCCTAGCGCCAACACTTTCAAGGTACGGCTGGAGCTGCCGCCCAAAATCGACAATCTCTTTCCCGGTATGTTGGTGAAATGCGCCTTCCACACCGGCAAGGTGCCGGCCCTGGTGATTCCCGCCCAGGCGGTGGCCTACCGTTCGGAAGTGACGGCGGTCTATGTGGTGGATGAAGACGGAGTCATCCACTTCCGCCATGTGCGCCTTGGCGGCCCCCTGGATGACGAGCATGTTGCGGTGCTGGCCGGCCTTCAGGATGGCGAGCGGGTGGCCCTCGATCCGGTAAAGGCAGGAGTGGCGCTGAAACGGCAGCGAACGGCGGAGGCGGTGGCCCATGAATAGGAAGCTGGGCATCTCCGGTCGGGTGGCGCGCCGCTTCCAGGCCACCCAGATCACGCCGCTGCTGGCCCTGGTGGGGATGCTCATGGGGCTGTTCGCGGTGCTGGTGACGCCGCGCGAGGAGGAGCCCCAGATCAACGTCACCTTTGCCAACATCTTCATCCCCTTCCCCGGTGCCTCGGCGCGGGAGGTGGAGAGCCTGGTGGCCTCGCCGGCGGAGCAGGTGCTGGCGGAGATCGACGGCATCAAGCACGTCTACTCATCCTCCATGCCCGGCATGGCGGTGCTCACCGCCCGCTTCAAGGTGGGCGAGGACCGCACCGACGCCATCGTGCGGCTCTACAGCAAGATCTTCTCCAAGCTCGACTGGATGCCGAGCAAGGTGGGCGTGGGGCAGCCCATCGTCAAGCCCAAGGGGATCGACGACGTGCCCATCGTCACCGCCACCCTCTGGAGCCGGGACCCCAAGGTGGGCGCCTACGAGCTGGGGCGCGTGGCCCACGCCATCGAGGCGGAACTTAAGCGGGTGCCCGGCACCCGTGACATCTACACCATCGGCGCGCCCGAGCGGGTGGTGAAGGTCACTCTCGATCCCCAGGCACTGGCCGGCCACGGCATCGACCTGGAGGACCTGCGCCGGGCGCTGCAGGCGGCCAACGCCACCCGCGACAACATGAAGGTCACCAGCGACAACCGCGAGATCCTGGTGCAGGCGGGGGTCTTTCTCTCCAGTCCGGCCGAGATCGCCGACCTGGTGGTGGGGGTGCACGACGGCAAGCCGGTCTACCTGCGTGACGTGGCGGTGGTGGCCGAGCAGCCCGAGCAGCCAAAAAGCTACGTCTGGACCGGGCCGGGGCCGGCGGCCGCCGCCAGCGGCCTGAAGCTGGACGGCGAGTACCCGGCGGTGACCATCGCCGTGGCCAAGAAGCCGGGCACCAACGCGGTGGTCATCGCCGACAAGGTGATCAAGCGCTTCAAAGACTTGCGCGGCATCTTCATCCCCGACGGGGTGGAGGTGATGATCACCCGCAACTACGGCAAGACCGCCAACGACAAGGCGGAGAAGCTGATCCACAAGCTCATCTTCGCCACCGTCTCGGTGATCCTGCTGGTGCTCTTCACCCTCGGCTGGCGCGAGGCCTTCATCGTCGGCGCCGCGGTGGCGGTGACCCTGGCCATCACCCTGTTCGCCTCCTGGGCCTGGGGCTTCACCCTCAACCGGGTGTCGCTCTTCGCGCTGATCTTCTCCATCGGCATCCTGGTGGACGACGCCATCGTGGTGGTGGAGAACATCCATCGCCACCTGGCCATGGGGGACAAGAAACTGTGGGAGGCGATCCCGGCGGCGGTGGACGAGGTGGGCGGCCCCACCATCCTGGCCACCTTAACGGTCATCGCCGCGCTGCTGCCCATGGCCTTCGTCAGCGGCCTCATGGGGCCCTACATGAGCCCCATCCCAATCAACGCCTCCACCGGCATGCTCATCTCCCTGGCGGTGGCCTTCATCTTCACCCCCTGGCTGGCCTACCACCTGCTGGGGCACCTGGCGGGCGGCCACGAGGCGGGGCTGGATGCGGACGGTGAACCCGGCTGGCTCGACCGCCTCTTTGCCAAGGTGATGGGGCCCTTCCTGCACCAGAAGCGGGGACGCCGCAACCGCTGGCTGCTGCTGCTCGGCGTGCTGGTGCTGATCAGCGGCTCCATCTACCTGGTGGTGAACCGGCAGGTGATCATGAAGATGCTCCCCTTCGACAACAAGTCGGAGTTCCAGGTGGTGCTGGACATGCCCGAGGGCACCTCCCTGGAGCAGACCACCCTGGTGCTGGAGGAGATCGGCCGCTATCTCTCCACGGTGCCGGAGGTGCGCGATTACCAGATCTACGCCGGCACCCACTCGCCCATCGGCTTCAACGGCCTGGTGCGGCAGTACTACCTGCGCCAGGGCGCCAACCTGGGGGACATCCAGGTGAACCTGGTGGACAAGCACCACCGCGAGCGCAAGAGCCACGAGATCGCCCTCTCGGTGCGGGACAAGGTGCAGGCCATCGCCAGCGGCTACGACGGCAACGCCAAGATCGTGGAGGTGCCGCCGGGGCCGCCGGTGCTCTCGCCCCTGGTGGCGGAGATCTACGGCATCGACTACGAGGGGCAGATCGAGGCGGCTAAAAAGGTGCGGGACGTCTTCGAGGAGACGCCGGACATCGTGGACGTGGACGACTCGGTGGAGTTTCCTTCCGACAAGGAGATCGTGGTGGTGGACCGGGCGCGGGCGGCGCGGCTGGGGCTCTCCCAGGCGCGGATCGCCCAGGCCCTCTCCGCGCTCCTCGACGGCGAGGACATGGGCTATATCCACTCGCCCCACAACAAGTACGCGGTGCCCATCCGGGTGGAGTTCAGCGAGGAGGACAAGGCCGACCTCGACCAGGTGCTGGCCTTCAAGCTGCGCAACGCCCAGGGCAAGCTGGTGCCCCTGAGCGAGGTGGTGAAGGTGAAGTCCTCCGAGCGCGAGTACAGCATCCACCACAAGGACCTGTTGCCGGTGGTCTACGTCACCGGCGACATGGCCGGCGAGACCGACAGCCCGCTCTACGGCATGTTCGAGATCTCCCGGCGGCTGAAGGCGCAGGGTGGCCCCGAGCAGTGGTTCCTCAAGCAGCCGCCCAACCCCTACGGCTACAGCCTCAAGTGGGACGGCGAGTGGCAGGTCACCTACGAGACCTTCCGCGACATGGGGCTGGCCTACTCGGTGGGGCTGGTGCTGATCTACCTGCTGGTGGTGGCCCAGTTCCGCAGCTACCTGGTGCCGCTGGTGATCATGGCGCCCATCCCCCTCACCATCATCGGCATCCTGCCGGGGCACGCCCTGCTGGGGGCCAAGTTCACCGCCACCTCCATGATCGGCATGATCGCCCTGGCGGGCATCATCGTGCGCAACTCCATCCTGCTGGTGGATTTCGTCAACCAGGCGCTGCGCGAGGGGAGCACCTTCGAGGCGGCCGTGGTGCGCGCCGCGGCGGTGCGCGCCAAGCCCATTGTGCTCACCGCCATCGCCGCCATGGCGGGCGGCTTCTTCATCCTCGACGACCCCATCTTCTCGGGGCTGGCGGTGTCGCTCATCTTCGGCCTCTTCGTCTCCACCCTGCTCACCCTGGTGGTGATTCCGGTGGTTTATTACAGCGTGATGAAAAAGCGGGTGGGGCGGATTCTCGCCGAGAAATGAGCCGGGAACGAAACACCTTCGGGTAGGTCGGGCTTCAGCCCGACGAACCCGGAAGCCAGCTTGGCAAGCCGTTGACCGGTTCTTGTTGGCGGGGTTTCGGCAGCAGGGGTGAGCCAGACCGAAAATCCTGTGGAGTTTCGCAGCCGGCGAACGCCTCGCCAAGGATGGCGAGGCTGGGCTTTGTAGCGAAGCACGGATTGCGAAGCTACAAAGCTGCCGCAAAGCCTACAGGGAGGTATTCACGGCGTCCCCGCCAACAAGAACCGGTCAGCGGCTCCCCTGTGGAAGCCTGAGACCGGTTTCACCATTGTCGGGCTTCAGCCCGACCTGCGGAGCGGCTGTCTGCTTTCGAAGTCGCGTTGCAACTCGCTGGCGGGGGCGAGTCATCGGGAGTAAAATGGCCCGCTTGGTAACAGAGCGTTTTACAAGGGGATTCCTTGGGCAGCGACAAACCCGTCAACCTGCTGGATTTTGATCGCCGTGCCATGGAGGCGTACTTCGTCTCCCTGGGGGCGAAGCCCTTCCATGGGCGCAACGTCTTCAAGTGGATCCACAAGCACGGCGTCACCGACTTCTCGCGCATGACCGACCTCTCCAAGAAGCTGCGCGCGCAGCTCGGGGAGACGGCCGAGGTGCGCCTGCCGCAGGTGGTGGTGGAGAAGCCCTCCGCCGACGGCACCCTGAAGTGGGTGCTGGAGCTGGAGGACGGGCAGCGGGTGGAGACGGTGTGGATTCCCGACGGGCGGCGCAGCACCGTCTGCGTCTCCTCCCAGGTGGGCTGCGCCCTCGACTGCGCCTTCTGCTCCACCGCGCGCCAGGGCTTCAACCGCAACCTCACCGTGGGCGAGATCATCGGCCAGTTGTGGCAGGCGGCGCGCATCATGGGCAAATTCCCAACCAACGTGGTGCTCATGGGCATGGGCGAGCCCCTGGCCAACTTTGAGCCGGTGGTCTCCGCCATGTCCATCATGCAGGACGACCTGGCCTACATGCTTTCCAAGTACCGGGTCACCATCAGCACCTCCGGCATCGTGCCCAACCTCTACCGGCTGAAGGCGGTCTCCGACGTGAGCCTGGCGGTGTCGCTGCACGCGCCGGACAACGCCCTGCGTGACGAGCTGGTGCCCATCAACCGCAAGTATCCACTGGAAGAGCTGATTCCCGCCTGTCGTGAATACGTGCGTGGCGACAAGCGGCGCAAGGTGACCTGGGAGTACGTGATGCTCGACGGCGTGAACGACAGCGATGCTCATGCCAAGGCGCTGATCCGCCTGCTGGAGGGCACGCCGTCCAAGATGAACCTGATCCCCTTCAACCCCTTTCCCGGCAGCCCCTACCGCAGTTCCCCCCCCGAGCGCATCGAGGCCTTCCGCCAGCGGCTGCTCAGGGCGGGCATCATGGCCATCGTGCGCAAGACCCGGGGAGATGATATCGACGCCGCCTGTGGTCAGTTGGTGGGCCGGGTGCGGGACCGCAGCGGCCGGGCGGTGAAGTTGCAGTGGGGGTCGATGGGATGAGAGTTGGTTCTGTCCTGGTGACTTTCTTTCTGGCGTTCTTGCTGACGGGCTGCACCAGCCAGGCGGTCAGGGAAAACGACAAAACGGGCACCCTGGGTGCCGCGGAGCGGCGTGAGAGCCCGGCTGACACCTATGTGCAGCTTGCCGCTGAATATCTCCGTATCGGGAACTACGCCGCCGCGCTGAGCAAAGCCAAAAAGGCGGTGCAGAAGGATCCGCGCAACGCCAACGCCTACCTGGTGCTGGGACTGGTATATGAAAAGTTGGGTGAACCCAAAAACGCGTTGGACGTCTATCGTCGCGGCGTCAACGTGGATGGCCGCGATCCCTATCTGCTCAACGCCTATGGGGTGTTGTTGTGTGAGCAGAACCAGTACCAGCAGTCCCAACGGATGTTTGATCGTGCCCTGTCCAATCCACTGTATGACACGCCCTGGGTGGCGTTGACCAATGCCGGCCATTGCGCGCTGCGTGCCGGGGAGAAGGACAAGGCCACGCACTACCTGTTGAAGGCGCTTCAGGCCAATCCGAAATATGCGCCCGCGTTGGAGAACATGGCGCAGATCAGTTATGACCAGGGAAAATACCTGTCGGCGCGCGCCTATGTCGAGCGTTTTCGCGAGGTGGCCAAGGTTACGCCTAAAATCCTTTATCTGAGTATACTCACCGAACGCAGACTGGGGGATGAGAACCAAGTGAAGAGTGACGAGCTGCTGCTCCGCTCCAGATTTCCTGATTCAGAAGAGGCGCACAAGATCGCCCGTTAATTCATGGCCAAAGTGAGAAAGAAAAAAAAGCAGCAGAAGGCTGCCGTCGAGCTGGTCGACTCACCGCTCCCGTCGCTGGGTGAACGACTGCGCCAGGCCCGTTTGAGCCAGGGACTGGATGAAGGGGTGGTGGCTGACCGGCTTCACCTCAAACGGGTGACGGTGGTGGCCCTGGAGGAGGAGGATTACGAACGCCTTCCGGCGCGGGTCTTCGTGCGTGGGTATTATCGCAATTACGCCCGTTTGCTGGGGATTCCCGAAGAGCCGCGCCGGAAGGCGTTCGTAATCC
>JALVUB010000147.1 GCA_027023915.1 Sedimenticola sp. | reverse complement strand
TCAACGCCACCCTGCTGGGCGGCTATGCCGCGGGCGGCCTGCTGTTGATGGCGTTGGTGAAGCTGTTGGCCACCTCCGCCTGCTCGGCGCTCAACGTGCCCGGCGGCATGATCGGCCCTTCATTTTTTATTGGCGCCACGCTGGGCGGCGGCCTTGGCCATCTGTTGGCCGGCTGGCTTCCGGCCCTGGGAGTCCAGCCTGGCCTCTACGCCATGCTGGGGATGGGCGCTCTCATGGCAGGCAGCCTGCAAGCGCCCCTGGCCGCCCTCACCGCGCTGCTGGAACTCACCGACAACCCCGGCATCATCATGCCGGGGATGCTGGTGGTGGTGACCGCCGGACTCACGGCAAGCGAGCTGTTCGGCAAAAAGTCTCTCTTCATCACCATGCTGGAAGCCAAGGGGCTGAACTACGCCCAGAGCCCGGTGATGGCGGCATTGCGCCGTATCGGGGTGGCCAGCGTGATGGAGCGAAGCTTCGTCCAGGCGCCACGCAACATCGAGCCCGAAGAAGCGCGACGGCTGCTGGATGAGAAGCCGCGCTGGGTACTGGTGAGCGAGGAACGTGAGCCCACCACACTGCTGGCGGCGGTCGATCTGGCCGCCTGGCTGGAGGAAAACCCCGATGCCGCCAAGCCGGTTGATCTGCTGGCCATACCCGCCCGTCGTCTGGAAGCCCGCCCCGTCCATCTCCATGACACCCTACAGGAAGCGCGGGAGGCACTGGAGCGGACCCATGCCGATGCGCTCTATGTCCGGCGCATGACCGCTCCAGGCTTCTGGCGGGTTTACGGCGTGCTCACCCGGGAACAGATCGAATCGGCCTATCGTTGAAATCCGGCGCATATTTGCGCACGATCTCTTCCGCCGGCAGGGGACGGTCGAAATGGTAGCCTTGAAGGTACTGGCATCCCAGGTTCACCAGAAAACGGCGCTGGGCCTCGGTCTCCACCCCTTCGGCAACCACCTCGATTCCCAGGCTGCGGGCCATGGCGATGATGGCTTTCACCAGAGAGACGCTCTCGCGATCCTCCGGCAGATCACGAATGAAGGCACGGTCGATCTTCAACAGATCCACGGGAAACTGCTTGAGATAGCCCAGCGATGAGTAGCCGGTCCCGAAATCGTCCACCGACAGACTCACCCCCAGCTCTTTCATCCCCCGCATGCAGGAGACCACCTCTTCCGAGTTGAGCATAAGAAGGTTTTCGGTGATCTCCATGGTGAAATATTCCGGCGCCAAGCCGCTTTCCCCAAGCATCTCCTTCAGTTTCTGCACGCCGAAGCCGCGCTCGCGCTGGCGCGCCGATACATTGACCGAGACACCGATGGGGAAGTCTTCCTCATCGTGCCATCTTTTCACCTCGCGGGTTGCGGTCTGGATGACCCAGTTGCCTATCTCGTAGATCAACCCGGTCTCTTCCGCCAGCGGGATGAATTGATCTGGCGGAATGATGCCCCGCTTGGGATGCCGCCACCGTACCAGGGCCTCGACACTTTCGATGCGGTTTTCCGCTGCATCGATAATGGGCTGGTAATGAAGCTCGAACTCGCCCTTCTCCAGCGCCCGCCGCATGTCCTGTTCCAGCGCCAGGTTGTAGCGAACCTCTTGCTGTGTCTTCTGCTCGAAGAACTGGTACTGGTTGCGTCCTTTCGATTTCGCCTGGTACATGGCCATGTCGGCGTTGCTGAGAAGGCGGGTGGCGGCCTCATCCACGGGCAGCGCCAAAGGCACGTCATGAGGATAGAGGGTGATGCCGATGCTGCAACCCACCGTCAACCGCCGGCCGCGCACACTGTAGGGTTGAGATACGGCGGTGATGATCTTGTCCGCCACCACGGCGGCCATATCGCCTCCACCAAGCCCCTCAAGCAGCACCACGAACTCGTCGCCGCCGAAACGGGCCACGGTGTCGGTCTCCCGCACCGCCAGGCGCAATCGGTCGGCCACCTGTTCCAGCAACTCGTCGCCGATGACATGACCGTAGAGGTCGTTGATGGCCTTGAAGCGGTCCAGATCGACAAAAGCCACCGCCACGCCCGTTTCGTGTCGCCGCGCCACCCGCAATGCCTGGTGCAGGCGGTCCGACAACAGGGCGCGGTTGGGCAGCCCGGTGAGCACGTCGTAGTTGGCCTGAAACAGAATGCGCGCCTGATCGGCCTTGTGCTGGGTGATGTCGGAAAAGATGATGACATGGCCGTTGGCGACACCCTTTTCGTCGTGAAGCGTGGTGATGGAAAGCCACTGGTGATACCAGCTGCCGTCCTTGCGGTGGCTGGTCACCTCGCCTGACCAATTGTCGCTCTCCTCCATCTCGGCGAGAACCCGGGCCACCGTCTCCTGGTTGTCCTCACCCAGAAAACGGGACACCGGTTGTTCCAGCACCTCTTCAGGCTCATAGCCGGTGATGCGGGTGAAGGCCGGGTTGACCATGCGCACGCAGCCACGGGCGTCGGTGAGCACGATACCCTCGGAAGTGGCATCGAACACCACGCCGCTCAGGCGCAGCGACTCCTGATATCGCCGCAGCTCGGTGATGTCCTCCTTGATGCCGATGAAATGGGTGATCTCGCCAAAATCGTCCTTCACCGGCGCTATGCGGGCGGACTCCCAATAGAGCGAGCCGTCTTTGCGCTTGTTGTGAAACACGCCCTCCCACACCCTGCCGGAAAGGATTGTCTCCCACATATCCGCATACTCCGCCTCGTTCATGTCGCCGCTTTTCAGCAATGACGGCTTGGCGCCGATCACCTCTTCCGCGGAGTAACCGGACACCTGGGTGAATTTTGGATTGACATATTCGATGATGCCGTCGATGTCGGTTATGAGCACGGATACCGGACTCTGCTCCATGGCCCGGCTCAACTTGCGCAATTCGGACTGATCGGCACGGGTTTTTGTGATGTCGGTGCGCGTCCAAACCACGCTGCCGTCACCGATTTGCCTGTTATGGGCCAGATACCAGTTGTCGTCCTCGGTGTCCTCAAGATAGGTGCCGCCATGGGGAGAATGCTCCTCCCCGGCCAGCACGGCGCCGTCAACACGTCGAAGACGGACCCGCTTTCGGATCGCCTCATCCAGCTGGTCCAGCCAGGCCCCCTTCCTCACCAACGGTTCCACCCACGGATAAAGGCGCAGAAAGGCGGTGTTATACAACCGCAGCCGACCATCGCCATCGAACAGGGCAAAACCCTCATTCAGCGACTCCACTGCATCTTGTAGCTGCTGGTGAGCGTTCGCCAGCTCATGTTGAACCTTTTCCAGTCTGCTCAGGCTCTTTATCAGCCATAGCAACAGCAACAGCACCAGACCCAGCAAGCCGCCGCCGATGGCAATGGCTTCGTTGTTCTGACGCTTGCGGTATCTCTCAAAAGCGGAAGTGAGCTGTTGAAAACGAACATGGCTGTTCACCTCCTGGAATTCCCTCATCATCCGGGTCATGACACTCAGGTGCCGGACGCTTACAAGCATGTGGCGCATGGCATTTGGATTGATCCCATCCTGAATCTGCTGCTGGAGTGCCCACTCCAGTTCTTCCATCGCCTCCGGGTTGGGAAACAAGGGAACCATCAACAAACGGTCATAGAGATCGTGCAACAAGGCGTGTGAATCATTTTTTTTCTGTTCCTTGCTGGTGACCAGGGTGAGCAGGTAGAGCAAGCTGTTACGCACCACCGCCGCGTGCTGCTGCATCCGGCTCAGCAGATCCCGCTTCTTTTCCAGCGCTTTCAGATAAGCCGACAACCAAAAGAAAACGGGCTCTTTCGAACTGAACAGCTTTTGCGCCAACTGTTCCGTCGCGTGCTCCTGGGCAAGAAGCGTCTTTTCAAGACCGGCGACGGCATCGAAATTGATGGTATGAAACGCCGTCACCCGCTCCATGTCCCGGTCCAGCCCCACTTCCAGCCCATGAAGCCGCAACAGCTCTTCGGCGAATCGCCCCAGCTGGCCATGCAGCCGGTGCTGACTGAGAAAGAACCAAGCGCTGGCCACCAGTACCAGGACGATGAGCGCCAACAACCCCTTGATAAGACGATTCTTCATGGCTGGACCTTCAACATCGGATGTCTGCCCACCAGGCTGCGCAAAAAGGCGATGATGTCGGCCCTGTCGACGGGTGGAATCTCTCGGCCCAACTGGTAACGGCCCATGATGCGCACCGCCTCATCCAGCGTGGCGACACTGCCATCATGAAAATAGGGCGGCGTCACCGCCGCCAACCGCAGGGAAGGCACCTTGAAGACATATTTATCCGACGCCTTTCCGGTGACATTGAAGCGTCCCAGATCGGCCTGGGTTACGCCACCGTTGCGGTCGCGAAAGTAGTCGCCCATGACACCCATGGTGGCGAACATGTTGCCGCCCACGGCGCGTCCCTGGTGGCAGGCGATACAGCCGTAGGAGCTGAACAGCTTGTAGCCGCGCACCGCAGCGTCGGATAACGCTTTTGGATCGCCCTTCTCCCATCGGTCAAAAGGGCTGTCCAGCGTCACCAGGGTGCGCAAAAACGCGGCAATGGCGCGGGAAACAGTGCGTGGCGTGATGCCTTGCGTGAAATAACGGTGAAACCGTTCGTCGAGAACAGGATCCTTCCTCAACTTGCCGAGCACTTCCTCCCAGGAAGCGTTCATTTCATCGGGATTCTGCAAGGGCCCGTCGAGGATCAATTCTTCCAGCGTGGCCGCCCTTCCGTCCCAGAAATAGGCGATGTAGCCGGCAATGTTATAGACCGTGGGTGCATTCACGGCGCCCATGCGACCCTTGACCCCCACGGAAACCGGCAAACCGTCGGCGCCGCCCCGGTCCAGGGGATGGCAGTGGGCACAACTCACAGTGTTGTCACCGGACAACCTGCGGTCTTGAAACAGGATTCTCCCCAGGGCCACCACTCCCGCGGGTGCCACATGGGCAGGTTTCTCCAGCGGAGGAATTGCATAATCGCTTTCCTGCGCGACCACGCCGCTCATGATCGTCAGCAGCGTCACGACAATCGCTGCCCGTTTTTTCATCTTCCCACTCCCGGCCTTCCTGGCTCTTCGAAGAGTAGCACGATTTTCTGACGGAAAATGGATACAGCCTGGTTGGTCGAAGTCAAAAAAACATCGGTTCTCCAGTGCAAACATCCACAACAGCACTCTGGATTATTTCTCGAAACAAAAAAAACAAAATTCTTCATTATTTTGTATAAAAAGGTTTTTTTCGATTTTTTTGAACCCAGCCTTCCGTGCCCGCCCAGCGCTTGCCCTTGCGCCTGCCTGTCACTTGGGGCACCCTTACCGCCCCCAAGTCAATTGATAAGCAAGATTCCCGCCAGCGGAACTCTTGATCTGGAGGTAGTTCATGGATCTCCAACGGTCCCTTGGGCTGGATGGTCAGGCCAGCCTTGCCCTGGAAGAAGAACGAGAAAAACTTCATCTCTACATCAACCTGAAGCTCGCCTCTTCGGGCCAGCCCACCTGTCTTGAAGGCAAGGAGGCCGATTTTCTGGAAACAGCACAGGATCTGCTGCGTACCTATCGGGAAAAGAACCGTCTGCTGTCAAGCTACCGCTGCCCCGCCGACCGCCGCATCGAGGCGTTTCTTAACGACTACCTGGCTGACGTTACCGACGATGTGCCCCGGCTGCCCAACAACACCTTCGTGCTCGACCGCCACGGCGTGGCCCGGGAACTCTCCCTGCCCATGGGCGAGGACGAGTTCAAGTCGGAGATCGTCTCCAGCTACCGGGTGAAACAGGGGGTTCTCCACAACCCCGCCAGCGATCGTCGCACCACCAAGGGTTCCTTCCACATCGCCGAGGGCGGTCTGCCCATCCCCGGCGACAAAAAGGCGGTGCCCAAGGCGGTCTTCGCCACCATGCTGCGCCACGCGCTGAACCCGCCGGAAACGCTGATGGTGCTGCCCTTCACCGCCGCCAACAGCCGGCCGGCGAGGATGTTCGTCTCCCTGTTGCTGCGACCCGTGGTCTGTCCCGAGGTGCCCGGCGTGGAGCCGGAGAAAACCATGGAGATCCGCTTCTTCGCCCCCGGCAATCTCGTGAGCAACCTCGACTTCGTGGAGAGCATCTTCGGCAACGGCGGCAACCCCTATCTGCCCAAGTTCGACGCCGCCCTGGACGTGGAACACTGGACCGGCCATACCGGCTGCGTGATCCTGGCGCCCCACCTGGTGAAGCTCACCAAGAAGGAGCTGGGCCTGCCCCACTGGGACCAGGCCGGCGAGCGCCAGCGGCGCGAGGGGATGTGCTGGAAGGAAGAGGACGAGCTGTACAACGAGGGCCAGGCCTTCAAGGTCACCGCCCGCGACGAGCGCGGCGTCATCATCACCCTGCTGGCCGACAACTACTACGGCTACTGCAAAAAGGAGGTGAAAACCCAGATCGGCTATGCCGCCAACCTTTACGGCCTGGCCGAGGAGGAGCATGCCGGCGGGGCGCTGGCCTTCCCGCGCCGCAACCACGGCGAGGAGTACGGCGTGGACAGCCGCACCCGCGACCCCAATTACTCTTTTGAGGAAGTAGCGGAACGCTACGGCGAGATCATGGAAGTACAGCCCGAGGGGTACGGCATCGACAAGCGCTTCCCGGAAGTGATCTACGTGCCCCAGGACCTGCGCATGGATCTCAACCGCCAGACCATCACCTGGATCAAGGACGGTGAGAAACAGAAGATCCGCTTGCAGCCGGGCAAGATCTACATCCAGCCCAACGGCTACAAGATCGAGATGAAGAAGCATCCCGGCGCCCCCTCCTGGCGGCTGGTGGGCACCGACCCCGAAGGGGTGCTCTGCCACAAGCCGAGCACGGTATCGGGGGGCGGCAAGTCTGAGATCTCCAAGTCGCTCAACGACGCGGTGATCTACTCGCCCCTCTTCGTGGACGACCTCCAGGCCGACCTCGACCGGGTGCAGGAGATCTTCGACCGCGACTACACCGACCGCTTCAAGCCGGGCCATGAGCATGAGGATCGCGACCCCACCCGCAAGCCACTGTCGGAAGAGCGCAGCCTGGGCTCGGTCATCAAGCTGCTCACGCCTTCCTCGAGCTATACCGACGAATTCAACGCCTGGCTCGAATCCATCCCACCGCGCATCCTTGCCCTGGCGCTGATGATAAAGCGCTTCTACCGTCCCGAATGGGGCAACAACTGGCGCGAACACCTGAGCGTGGACGTGGTGGACGGCGCCCCCGGCCACGAGCTGAAGCTGCACGACCGCAAGGTGGTGGCCTCCTACCTGCGGGTTGGCTTCGACGAAAACAACAAATGGCGCGTGTTCAAGGTGCGGCAAGACTTTATCGCCGCCGAAAAGCTTCAGGTGGAGGACGACATCACCGCCTCGGTGGTGGTGCCGGCCCGCGCCCTGGGTCACTGCCGCCCGGGTGAAAAGGAGAACCCCACCAGCGTCAAGCTGGTGCGGAACTGCGAGTACCGCCTCTTCCAACGCCCCGACGACGCCATCATCCCCGGCTACGACAAGCAGGCGGAGAAGGACATGGCCGCCCCAGGCAACTTCCTCGCCAACTACGAGCCCCTGGCAGGCAAAAAGCTGGCCGAGGTGGTGGAAGACGTGATGACCTTCCACAGCTTTACCGAACCCATGCGCAACCTGTTACAGTCGGTTTACGACGAGGGCAGGGGCTATGTGGTCTCCTCGGCTCACCCACGGCTGGTGGACGGCAAGCCTTCGAAGAATCCCCGATATCTTCAGACCCGTCCCGACCTGGTGAACCCCCTGCGTAATTATGTGGCCGAAATCGGCGCCCGTTTCCACCGCAAGCTGCCGCTGAACGAGCCGGTCTGCACGCCGGTGGACGCGGTGCTGGCGGGCCGGCGCAACAATCCGCCGG
>JALVUB010000146.1 GCA_027023915.1 Sedimenticola sp. | reverse complement strand
TGTCCACCCCGTACCGGTTCACCACCTCGCGGATGAGCATGTTCTTGAACGGTTTCCAGGTGCTGCGGGCCGCGCGGTACATAAGCGCCGACAGGGCGTGCTGAGGTAGCACCTTGAGAAGGTTGGTGAGCAGGCGATCCTTTAGGCCGGGTGTCATGTTTTCAGAGCAGGGAACGCAGGTCGTGGGCGATGGCTTTGGGATCGGTTACCCCGGTGAACAAGGCTAACAGCATTCCATCCGGATTGATAAGGGCTACCACTCCATTTTGTGAATCGCATTGAACACCGCTCAGATCGCCTTTGGGCAAGCCGATCTGACGGGCCAGGCGACGCCTTTGGCTGGCGGCGCCGGTGATGGCGGTGAAGGCCGGGTTGTAAAAATCGATGAAGGCCTTGAGCCTGCCCGGCGGCGTCGGTGTTTCGCTGGTGTCGAGAAAGACCACCCGCGTCTTCTGTTGCAGCTTGGGATCGCCCGCCAAGTAATTCCAGGCCATCATGTAACGAAAGAGCAGCGACCGGCACCGGTTGCGGTCAGGCATTCCGGTGAGCAGAAAATTCCAGTGCCCCTTGAAGGCCGTCTCATCGAACGGCGCGCCGTTTTTGTCCACCAGACTGAATTGGGTCACGGCGGCAGGGCGGGGAAAGATGAAGGCCTGAAGTCCGTCCAGGCCGTGCCGCGCATAGCGGTTTCCCAGGTAATAGCTGAGAAAGAAGACGCCCACGGCGGAAACGGCGAACAACAATTTTTGCGCGAGACTTCGCCTGAACTTCATTCGTGGGCTGACAGAAAGGTTGGTACCGAGGGCGGGACTTGAACCCGCAAGGCCGCGAGGCCGGTGGATTTTGAGTCCACTGCGTCTACCAATTCCGCCACCTCGGCAGGGCAGCTGGAGAGTATAACGGCTAACGCACCTGTGACAAGGGTTGGTTCGGAAGAAAGCCGGTTGTACCTGCTCCTTCGGCCGATTTGTGGTCGCATCCGGATCTTAGCTGAAACTGGGTCAAGCGAATGGCGCGTATCGTCAAGAGTGATGTGCTGGTTGCCAGGTACAGTATTTGCCACGAAAGAGTAGCAGATACACCGGTGGAGGAATTCGTGGGTGCATTGATTGCAATTGCTTCGGTATTGGGTGTTCTCATTTTACTTGGAATGGGAGCGCGTACACCTGAGCAAGAATCGAAAAAAGCGGCTTCTGAAATTCGAGCTGATATTCCAGGGCAGACTGGTCGTGAGATCGCTTTTGGAAAAGTCAAACACGTTATAGACGGTGATACCTTGATTGTCGCAATAGGATGGCGAGACGTGAAAATCAGGCTTTCATCCATAGACTGCCCTGAAGATGGTCAGCCTTGGGGGGATACCGCCACAGCGGGTTTGATAAAGCTTGTTGGCGGTAGGCACGTTTGTTGTGAAATGCATGATGAGGATCATTATGGCAGGACAGTGGCAACCTTGTACGTCAAGGATGAAAGAGGCAAGTATATGAATGTAAATGAAAAAATGGTGGCCAGAGGGCACGCCTGGGTTATGAGGAGATACTATGGGCATCTTCCTGAAAGCCGGCGTAACAGGCTAAACCGTATAGAAAGCTGGGCCAGACGGAACAGGGTTGGCTTATGGAGAACTCAAAATCCGATTCCGCCCTGGAGATGGCGGGCGGTTAACAGGATGAAGTGCAAAAGATAACTCCGAGGCATAGTGCAGTAGAATGCGCTGCCATGCGCAGATCCGACTTTCAGTACGAGATGCCGGAGCGGCTCATTGCCCAGTATCCCGCCGAAGAGCGCACTGCCAGTCGCCTGTTGGCCAT
>JALVUB010000145.1 GCA_027023915.1 Sedimenticola sp. | reverse complement strand
CTCACCCCTGTTCACCCATTGAACGCTCCCGCTGCCAATGCCCGCAGCCAACGAAGAGACCCTTTACCGCCTGATGAAGGCCATCGAGGCCAATCCCCAGGCCTCGCAAAGAGACCTGGCCCGGGAGATGGGAATCAGCCTGGGCAAGGTCAACTACTGCCTGAAGGGACTCGTGGAGAAGGGAATGGTCAAGGCCCACAACTTCCGAAAGAACGACAACAAGCGCGCCTACGCCTACTACCTGACCCCGAGGGGCATGCGGGAAAAAGCGGTGGTGACCGCCCGTTACCTGGCCAGGCGGCTGGAGGAGTACGAGCGGATCAAGCGGGAGATTGAGCAGCTTAGTGCGGAGCTGAAAGAGAACCGGCTGGCAGGCGAGCTACCGCAGCAAATGGAAGAAAGCTGAAAGGCGCCGATGATGGAAAGGAACCAAAAAATTTATGTTGCCGGTCACCGCGGGATGGTGGGTTCGGCCATCGTTCGCCGGCTACAAGCGGAAGGCTATCCCAACATCGTTACCCGCACCCATCGGCAGCTCGACCTGACCGACCAGCGGGCCGTCCGTGCCTTTTTCGAGGAGGAGCGTCCGGAGCAGGTGTACCTGGCCGCCGCCAGGGTGGGCGGCATCCTCGCCAACAACAGCTATCCGGCCGAGTTCATTCATCAGAACCTGATGATCGAGGCCAACGTCATCGACGCTGCTTGGCGAACCGGCGTCCAGCGGCTGCTGTTCCTGGGCAGCTCCTGCATCTACCCCAAGCTGGCCCGGCAGCCCATGCGCGAATCCGAACTGCTCACCGGTCCCCTGGAGCCCACCAACGAACCCTACGCCGTCGCCAAGATCGCCGGCATCAAACTGTGCGAATCATACAACCGTCAGTACGGCACCGATTTCCGCAGCGTCATGCCTACCAACCTCTACGGCCCGGGCGACAACTTCGATCTGCAGAACAGCCACGTCATCCCCGCACTGCTGCGAAAGTTCCACCAGGCGAAAATCGACCAGGCGCCTTTCGTTGAAGTGTGGGGCAGCGGCAAGCCGCGCCGGGAGTTCCTCCACGTGGACGACATGGCCGACGCCTGCGTCTTCGTGATGGGCCTGTCCCGCGAAGCGTATCAGTCCCATACCCAACCCATGTGCTCCCACATCAACGTGGGCACGGGTGAAGACATCGCCATAGCCGAGCTGGCCGAACTGATGGGCGAGGTGGTGGGTTACCGGGGCGAAATCCGCTACGACACCAGCAAGCCCGACGGCACCCCAAGAAAACTGCTCGATGTCAGCCGCCTGGCGGCCATGGGCTGGCGGGCCCGCATCGACCTGAAAGAGGGACTGCAACAGACCTACCAGTGGTTCCTCGCACACCAACAGGAGTTGAGAACATGAAAAAGGCACTCATCACCGGCATCACCGGCCAGGACGGCGCCTACCTCGCCGAGTTTCTGTTGGACAAGGGCTACGAAGTCCACGGCATCAAGCGCCGCACCTCCCTGTTCAACACCGACCGCATCGACCACCTCTACCGCGATCCCCACGAGCCTGGCGTCCGCTTCTTTCTCCACCACGGCGACATGACCGACTCCTCCAGCCTGCTGCGCATCATCCAGCAGGTGCAGCCCGACGAGATCTACAACCTGGCTGCCCAGAGCCACGTCGCCGTCTCCTGCGAGGAGCCCGAGTACACCGCCAACTCCGACGCCCTGGGCACCCTGCGGGTGCTCGAAGCCATCCGCATCCTCGGGCTGGAAAAGAAGACGCGCTTCTACCAGGCCTCCACCTCCGAACTCTTCGGCAAGGTGCAGGAAGTGCCCCAGACCGAGAAG
>JALVUB010000144.1 GCA_027023915.1 Sedimenticola sp. | reverse complement strand
GTGTTGGGCTCATCGGCGGCTCCCTGGCGCGCGCCCTGCGCGAGGCGGGGCAGGTGGAGGAGATCGTCGGCTGCGGCCGTGGCCGCGAGAACCTGGAGAAGGCGGTGGCCCTGGGGGTCATCGACCGCTACAGCCACCAGGTGGCCGAGGCGGTGGCCGGCGCCGACATGGTCTTCGTCGGCGTGCCCCTGGGCGCCATGAAGGGGGTCTTCGAGGCGATGCGCGGCCACCTGGCGGAAGGGGCGGTGGTCACCGACGGCGGCAGCGCCAAGGCCAGCGTGGTGCGCGACGCCGCCGACGCCTTCGGCAAGGTGCCGCCCAACTTCGTGCCGGGCCACCCCATCGCCGGCACCGAGAAGAACGGCGTGGAGGCCTCCTTCGCCACCCTCTACCGCGACCGGCGGGTGATCCTCACCCCCCTGCCGGAGACCGACCCCGAGGCGGCGGCCCGGGTGCGCGCCATGTGGGAGGCGTGCGGCGCCGAGGTGACCGAGATGTCGGTGGAGCACCACGACGAGGTGCTGGCGGCCACCTCTCACCTGCCGCACATGCTCGCCTTCGGCCTGGTGGACGCTCTGGCGCGCATGAAGGAGAACGACGAGATCTTCCGCTACGCCGCCGGCGGCTTCCGCGACTTCACCCGCATCGCCTCCAGCAACCCGGTGATGTGGCGCGACATCTGCATCGCCAATGCCGACGCCCTCAGCCGCATGCTGGCCACCTTCGCCGGGGAGATGAAGGACCTGGCCGAGACCATCGCCCGCCGCGACGGCGACCATCTGCTGGAGATCTTCGAGCGCGCCAAGGCGGCGCGGGACCGCTATGTGGACGGGTTATAGGCGGTGATTTTGGCTTCGCTCCATTACGAAGCCCTTTGCAACGGAATGACCTCACGCTCGATTTCAGCCAGCTTGTCTTGCGCCATCTTCAAGTCGTAGGCGGCTTGCAGGTTCAACCAGGAACGGGCATCCCCGCCGAAAAACCTGGCCAGCCTCATGGCAGTGTCCGGCGTTACCGAACGCCGTTCCTTGACGATTTCGTGCAGCCGCGTCGGCGGCACGCGCAACTTGATCGCCAAGGCGTTGACGCTCATGCCGAGGGGAGCAAGGTACTCCTCGCGCAAAATTTCGCCGGGGTGGACCGCTCTCATGCCGTTCTTACGCATTCTCTTTGCCTTCAGTGGTAATCCGTGATCTCGACATCATGGGGTTCGCCATCCCAGGCAAAACAGATCCGAAATTGCTGGTTGATACGGATGCTGTATTGCCCCTTTCGGTCGCCAGTCAACTTCTCCAGCCGATTGCCGGGTGGCGAACGCAAAAAATTCAAAGTTTCCGCATTGTCCAACATGGTCAACTTGCGTTCGGCCACTGCGCGAATTGCCCGAAACCGTTCGGGACATTTTCCTTCGAACAGGGCCTGAGTCTCCTTGCATTTGAAGCTTCGTATCATACACCAAAGGTATTACGAAACGCGTATAACGTCAATGTGTGCACGCTGTAGTGTTCACAAAAACGCGATTTTCATTCATCCGCCAGCAAGGTCACCACCACCCGCCGCTCCGACCGCGGCCCGTCGAATTCGCAGAAAAAGATGTTCTGCCATGTGGAGAGCCCCAGCTTGCCGTCGATGACGGGAATCACTTCGGACGGCCCCACCAGCCCCGCCTTGAGGTGGGCGTCGCCGTTGCCGTCCTGAGCGTCGTGGAGCCAGACGCCCCGGGGGATGAGCTTGCGCAGCAGGTTCACCACGTCGGTCTGCACGCTCTCGTCCCAGTTTTCCTGGATCATGAGTGCCGCGGTGGCGCCCTGGGCGTAGAGGCAGG
>JALVUB010000143.1 GCA_027023915.1 Sedimenticola sp. | reverse complement strand
GCGGTTTGCGGCTTGCTCCAAAATCAATGGCTTGGGGCCATTGATTTTGCCGGCACATCCATGTGCCGGAGGAAGGCCTGAATTTTTCAGACCTTCCCTAATGAAAATCCCGTGACCTGACCACCAGCCCGCCCAGCAGCGGGCTGAGGTCTTCCATGCGCCGCACCAGCAGATGCTGCACGCCCTCGGCGCGCTGGATCTCGGCGAGGACGCCGAGCAGGCCGGACTGGAGCAGCACCTTCCGTTGCCGTTCCGCCAGGTCGCGCCAGACGATGAGATTGAGCACCCCCGCCTCGTCCTCCAGGGTGAGAAAGACGGCGTTGCCCTTGCCGGGACGCTGGCGCACCAGCACCAGGCCGGCGGTGCGCACCAGGGCGCCCGGTGGTCGCGCCGCCACCTCCTCCGAGGAGAGATAGCCGCGCCGCGCCAACGCCTCGCGCAGCAGCGCCAGGGGGTGGCGGCGCAGGCTCAGTCCCAGGCTGGCGTGGTCCTGGACGATGGCGCCACCCTCCCCCTCTTCAGGCAGATTCACCTCGGGCTCCGCCGGCCCTTCCGGCAGCAGCGGCAGCTGCGGCTCCAGCGCCGCCGTCTGCCAGCGGGCGCGGTGGCGGTCGCCGGCCAGCTCACCGAGGGCGTCGGCGGCGGCCAGCGCCTCCAGGTCGGTTCGGGATAGGCACGCCCGGTGCGCCAGTTCCTCCACGCTGGCAAAGGGCCCCTGCCGGCGGGCGGCCACCAGCCGTTCGGCGCCCTTGCGGGAGAGCCCCTTCACCAGATGCAGCCCGAGGCGCACCGCCCCCCCTTCCAGGGTGCTCTCCCACTGGCTGTGGTTCACCGCCACCGGGCGCACCTCCACGCCGTGCTCTCGGGCGTCGCGCACCAGTTGGGCGGGGGGATAGAAGCCCATGGGCTGGCTGTTGAGCAGGGCGACACAGAAGACCGCCGGGTGGTGGCGCTTGATCCAGGCGGAGACATAGACCAGCAGGGCGAAGCTGGCGGCGTGGGATTCGGGAAAGCCGTATTCGCCGAAGCCGAGGATCTGGTTGAAGATGCGCTCGGCGAACTCGCGGCTGTAGCCGCGCGCCGCCATCCCCTCCTTGAGGCGCCGTTCCCACACCTCCAGGCCGCCACGGCGCCGCCAGGCGGCCATGGCGCGACGCAACTGGTCGGCCTCGCCGGGGGTGAAGCCGGCCGCCACCACCGCCAGCCGGATCACCTGCTCCTGGAAGATGGGCACGCCCAGGGTGCGCTCCAGCACCGACTTCACCGCCTCCGACGGGTACTCCACCGGTTCCAGCCCCTGGCGGCGGCGCAGGTAGGGGTGCACCATGTCGCCCTGGATGGGCCCGGGGCGGACGATGGCCACCTCGATCACCAGGTCGTAGAAGCTGGCCGGCCTCAGGCGCGGCAGCATGGCCATCTGCGCGCGCGACTCGACTTGGAAGACGCCGATGGTGTCGGCACGCTGGATCATCTCGTAGACGGCCGGATCCTCCGGCGGCACCTGGTCCAGGCGCATGCCCAGCAGATCGAGGGCGCGGTGGATGGCGCTGAGCATGCCCAGGGCAAGCAGGTCCACCTTCATCAGCCCCAGGGCCTCGAGGTCGTCCTTGTCCCACTGGATGACGGTGCGCCCCGGCATGGCGGCGTTCTCCACCGGCACCAGGCGCGCCAGGGTGTCGCGGGCGATGACGAAGCCGCCCACGTGCTGGGAGAGGTGGCGCGGAAAGCCAAGCAGCTCATTGGCCAGTCTCAGCAGCAGCCGCACCCGGCGGCTGGCGGGGTCGAATCCCGCCTCCGCCAGCCGCCGGGTGCGGCTGCTGCTGAGAC
>JALVUB010000142.1 GCA_027023915.1 Sedimenticola sp. | reverse complement strand
CCCTGGAAGCGCCCTGCGGCAACTGCGACAACTGCCTCTCGCCGCCGGCCACCTGGGACGCCACCGAGGCGGCGCGCAAGGCACTCTCCTGCGTCTGGCGCACCGGGCAGCGGTTCGGCGTCAACTATCTCATCGAGGTGCTGCGGGGCAAGGCCGACGAGCGCATCCGCCGCTTCGGCCACCACCGCCTCACCGTGTACGGCATCGGCACCGAACTCAAGGCCGCGGAATGGCGCACTCTCTTCCGCCAGCTCATCGCCCGCGGCTATCTGGAGGTGGACCACGAGGGCCACGGCGGCCTGCGCCTCACCGAGGAGTGCCGCCCCCTGCTGCGGGGCGAGGAGACGCTGGAGCTGCGCCGCCGGCAGCGGCCGGAACAACGCGCCCGTCGTTCCGCCCGCCCCGCCCCCGGTGAGTTCGACGCCGCCGACGCCGCCCTGTTCGAGTCGCTGCGGCGTCTGCGCATGGAGCTGGCCCAGGCCCAGGGCGTGCCCCCCTACATCATCTTCAGCGACGCCACCCTGCGGGAGATGGTGGTGGTGCAGCCGCGCACCCTGGAGGAGATGCGAAGCATCACCGGAGTGGGGGAACACAAGCTGGCGCGCTACGGCACCGATTTTCTGGACGCGATCAACGGCCATCCGGCAACGGGTTGAGCCGCCCCTTGCTTCAGGTCAAAGGCACCGCTGTCACGCCGTGGCAAGATTGGTTACCATCGCTGCACCCGAGTTTTCCAAGGACCGATACCCATGACCGCCCTCATCTGCGGCTCCTTTGCCTACGACACCATCATGGTGTTCCACGACCACTTTCGCAATCACATCCTGCCGGAGCAGGTGCACATCCTCAACGTCTCCTTTCTGGTGCCCGAGATGCGCCGGGAGTACGGCGGCTGCGCCGGCAACATCGCCTACAACCTGAAACTGCTGGGCGGCGACGGCCTGGCGATGGGCACCGTGGGCGGCGACTTCGCGCCCTATGCCCAGTGGATGGCGGAAAACGGTATCTCCACCAAACACGTCACCGAGGTGGCGGGGGAATACACCGCCCAGGCCTACATCACCACCGACCAGGACGACAACCAGATCACCGCCTTCCATCCGGGCGCCATGAACCACTCCCACATCAACCGGGTGGAACAGGCGAGCGGAATAAAGCTGGGCTTGGTCTCCCCCGACGGTCGCCAGGGGATGATCGAGCACGCCGAACAGTTCGCCGAGGCGGGCATCCCCTTCATCTTCGATCCCGGCCAGGGGATGCCCCTGTTCGACGGCGACGACCTCAACCGTTTCGTGCGGCAGGCCACCTGGCTCGCTTTCAACGACTACGAGGCCAAGCTGATGCAGGAGCGTACCGGCCGCTCCATCGAATCCCTGGCGAAGGAAGTCGAGGCGGTGATCGTCACCAAGGGGGGCGACGGCTCTTCCATCTACACCGACGGCAAGGAGATCGATATCCCCGCCGCCCGCGCCGCGCGGCTGGAAGATCCCACCGGCTGCGGCGACGCCTACCGCGCCGGCCTCCTCTACGGACTGCAAAACGGCCTCGACTGGGAGACCACCGGCCGCATCGCCGCCCTCATGGGGGCCATCAAGATCGAGCACGCCGGCACCCAGAACCACCGCTTCACCCCGGAGGAGTTCCGCGAGCGCTTCCGGGAGAACTTCGGCTACGATTTCGCCTGAGCCGTCGGAGAGGCCACCATGACCCACGCCTGCGACTGTACCCCCACCGTCCAGGGGCTCAAGCCTTATGAAGAAGCCCTGGAGCTGCTCCTGGGCCACGCCCGACCGGCGAGCGAAACCGCGACCCTGCCGCTGAACGACGCCCTCG
>JALVUB010000141.1 GCA_027023915.1 Sedimenticola sp. | reverse complement strand
CGTTCCAAGGGCGTGGGGGTGTACTTCGTCATCCAGAATCCGCTGGACGTGCCGGAAGATGTGCTTGGTCAGCTTGGTGCCCGCGTGCAGCACGCCCTGCGAGCCTTTACCCCGCGAGACCGCAAGGCGGTGAAAACGGTCGCTCAGACCTTTCGCCCCAACCCAAATCTGGACACTGAACAGGTCATTACCGAGCTGGGAACTGGCGAAGCACTGGTTTCCGTGCTTAACGGCAAGGGGGCACCCACGCCGGTGGAACGTATTCTCATCCGCCCGCCGTCGTCCCGTATCGGGCCACTTACCGCGGATGAGCGCAACGAGATCATCTCCCGCTCACCGCTGAAGGGTAAATACGATCAGGAGATCGACCGCGAATCGGCCTACGAAATGCTCAAGCAGAAAGCCCAGGAAGAGGCGCGCATGCAGGCCGCCGCCCGGGCGGAGGAGCAGGCGGCCAAATCGCGCCGGTCGTCCCGCCGGCGGAGCGGCTATCGGCGCCAGAGCGTGTGGGAGGCCATGGCCAAGAGCGTGGCCCGTTCGGTGGGCAGCAGCTTGGGGCGGCGCATCAGCCGGGGGCTGTTGGACACCCTGTTGGGTGGGCGCTGGTGACTGTTGGAGCTGAATGGTGATCGGGCTGCTACAGAGAGTCTCCAAGGCGTCGGTGACAATCCAGGGCGAAACGGTGGGCGAGATCGGTCCCGGCCTGCTGGTGCTGGTGGGAGTGCAGAAGGAAGATGACGAAAAGCGGGCCGACCGCCTGCTCGATAGGTTGTTGGGTTATCGGGTGTTCCCGGATGACAATGGCCGCATGAACCTGAGTCTGCGCGATGTGGGTGGCGGTCTGCTGCTGGTGCCCCAGTTCACCCTGGCGGCCGATACCCGCAAGGGAACCCGGGCCAGCTTCACCTCGGCGGCGCCGCCGGAGCTGGGGCGTGGGTTGTTCGATTATCTGCTGCAACGGGCGCACGCGCGGCACGAGCCTGTTGCCAGCGGGCGTTTCGGCGCCGACATGCAGGTTGCTCTGGTCAACGACGGCCCGGTCACCTTCTGGCTTGAAAGCAGGGGATAAACAGATAGGCGAAACAATTCGGTTTTTGCCAGGCTGTTCTTGAATAGTGTTTTTATTTCTGCCATAAAAGCTGGTGGATATGTGCCCAAAGCCTTTCAATCGCTGGTTGATCGCCTTTTGCGGGGCCTTTTGGCTTTTTCTTGCGGCAGGCGTTTCCCAGGCGGCGACAGTGGCCGGGGTGAAATTTCCCGCCAAGGTGGAACGGAACGGCGTCACTCTGGAGTTGAACGGTGCCGGGGTTCGGGAAAAATTCTTTTTCGACATCTATGTGGCCGCGCTCTACCTGGAGAAGCGCAATTCCGACGCAAGACGCATCCTTGGTAACATGGGGCCCTGGCGGATGGTGATGCATTTTCTCTTTCGTAAGGTGAGCGCCGACAGGCTCGCCAACGGATGGGAGAAGGACTTCGAGGCCAATCTGGACAGAAACGGGTTGGCGCGGATGCGCGAGCGGATCGACCGTTTCAAGGCACTGTTTCCCGACCTGCGCCGTGACGACGTGGTCTGGCTTGACTACCTGCCGGGCAAGGGGCTGGTAGTGAGCATCAATGGAAAACAGGTCGGTCTTTTGGAAGGCCGGGATTTCGCCGCCACCCTGCTTTCCATCTGGCTGGGCGAGCATCCGGTCGGCGACCGCCTGAAACAGGAACTGTTGGGAGAGAAGGGATGAGCGAAGAGCAGAAGCTGCGCGCGATGGAGGAATCAGTCGCGGAAGATACGGATCACGGAGTCGGGTCGGACGACGAACTCCTCGACGGTGGCGCGCGCGCCGATCGCGACCTGAAAGCCTGGCAGGAAGCCCATCAGCTTTTGGAAGACCAGCTGGAAGACGCCAATGCCGAAATCGATCGTCTGCGGCAGGAGGTCGAGCGGTTGTCGGTGCAGGCGGAAGAGGCCGAGTACCAGCGGGACGAAGTGGAAAAGGCCCGCAAAAAGCTGGAACAGGCGCTGTATGAGATTCAGGAAGGGGTGGAAGAGAGCCGGGTCACCAGCTTGAGGGACGCCCGGATGCAGCGTCGCCACGGACTGGTGGGCGTGGACAGCCTGACCATGGGGCCTTTTGTTAAAGGAGTGATGCTTGGCCTTGGGGGCGGCGTTCTGTTGACCGTTCTCGTGGCCAAGCTGCTTTCTGCCTACTTCTGATGGCGATACAACGCCGGCTGGGTGCTTATTCCCACTTTTCGTTCATGTCTTGATGGCCAGTGTGCTTGGGGTGGGTATCGCCACCCTGGATCTCGTTCATCTTGTTGACGGTTTTCCCGCCGAAGACGAAGAGATGCGGGCATTGTCCCTGCGCCGCTCCCGGGGTGGCAATGCCACCAACACTCTTGTAGTGCTGTCCCAGCTTGGTCATCGTTGTGCCTGGGCAGGCATGTTGCCCCGCGAGCCGGATGGCGATTGGGTGGCAACCGAACTGGAGGCGAGAGGCATCGATCTAAATCCTGTTCTTCGTCCCCGTCAGGGTTGTTTGCCTCACTCTTGCATACTGCTCAACCGGGCCACCGGCACCCGCACCATTGTTCATTACCGAGATCTTCCTGAATATCCCGCGTCCGCCTTTGCCGGGCTGGACCTCTCGCCCTATCGCTGGATTCATTTCGAAGGGCGGGCGGTGGACGAGCTGGGCGCCATGCTCGAGCGGGCCAGGGACAGCGGCGCAACCGTTTCCCTGGAGGTGGAAAAGCCCCGCGAGGGCATAGAGGCGCTGTTTTCACTGGCCGATCTGTTGCTCTTTTCCCGTGCCTACGCGACCAGTCGCGGTTACAGTCAAGCAGAAACTTTCCTGCGCGAGGTGCCGCCGGCGGACAAGGTCGCCTGTCTTGCCTGGGGAGAACAGGGTGGCTGGTGTCGGGATGGCGATGGTCGCATCCACCATGTGGCGGCGCCGAAGATCCAGGTGGTGGACAGCATAGGCGCGGGTGATGTTTTCAATGCCGGCGTGATTCACGCCACCCTGGAAGGGCTGGAGCCGCCGGCGGTACTCGCCCGGGCGGTCAGGCTGGCCAGTGCCAAATGTACGCGGGAAGGGTTGGACGGGCTCGACGGTGCGTTCTGATAACCGTCTGGAACAAGATTTTTTCGCCCGCGATACCGTCACCGTGGCGCGTGATCTCCTGGGCCGGCTGCTGGTGCGCAACCTGAATGGCGAGCGGCTGTCGGGGCTCATTGTGGAGACCGAAGCCTATGTGGGCGAGTCGGACACCGCCTGCCACGCCAGCCGGGGGCGAACGCCCCGCACCCAGGTGATGTACGGCCCGCCCGGCCATTACTATGTCTATCTCATTTACGGCATGTACCACATGCTAAACATCGTCACCGCCGCGGAGGGGCAGCCCGAAGCAGTACTCATCCGCGCCCTGCTGCCGGTGGAGGGGGTTGAGCGGATGCGGAAGCTGCGCGGCGGCGCTCCGCTCAAACGCCTGGCGGACGGGCCGGGAAAACTCTGCAATGCTCTGGCTATCGACCGCGCGCTCAACGGAAAGCCGGTGGAGGGCAAGACATTGTGGTTGGAAGAGGGGGTGAGTGTTCCGTCGGAAAAGGTGGTGGCTTCCCCCCGTGTGGGCATCGGCTACGCCACCGAGGAGGATCAAGCCCGTTTGTGGCGTTTCCAGTTGGAACCGGGCTACATCTCCAGCGGCATGTAGAAAAAGACGAAGCGGCCATCCTCGATGTCCACCTTCAGGGTGGCGCCGTGGTTGATACCGTAGTCCACATAGCCGGGGATGGCGCTGTTCTCGTGGCACTCGCTGGCGTGCTGGGGTGACTCGAAATCCCGGTCGCGGTCGTACCAGGAGAGGAGCATGTATTCACCCAGCCGTTTCTCCGCCTCGGCGTCCGCCAGTTTCATCGCCTGGCGGTAGTCGGTGGGAGAAGGAGCGGGATGCAGCGCCACCTGGGTGACGCCTGAATAATCGGGCTCTCGCGGCAGGGAGCAGGCGGGGGCTTCTTCCCTGTTCATGAATCCTCCAGCTTTTTGTGGGCGCCGTCGCAAAAGGGTGGTTTTTGGGTCTGCTTGCAGGTGCAGAACCAGTAATCGTCATCCCGTGGCGCCACGAACTCCATGGGCTCGAAGCCGGTGCCCTTGTGGGAACCATCGCAAAAAGGTTGGGTCTGACTTCTGCCACAGCTGCACCACCACACGGTCTCTCCGGCTTCGAGGGAAACCACGGCTGGCCGGGTGCCGGCGATTCGGGGTTTTGTCACTGTCGCCTCCTGGTAACTGGCAGGTTATCATCCATGAGGCTACCACAACGGAGGAGTTACTACACCATGCTGAGAATCCTGCTCTTTATGGGAACCAACGTGGCCATTCTGGCCATGCTCAGTATCACCATGCGCATTCTGGGCGTGGATCAGATGTTGGCACAGAGCGGCGGCATTAATCTCAACGGACTGCTGGTCATGTCAGCGGTGATCGGTTTTTCGGGCTCGCTCATTTCGCTGTTCACCTCCAAGTGGATGGCCAAGAGAAGCATGCGGGTGCAGGTGATCGATCAGCCGGCCAACAATACTGAACGCTGGCTGGTGGAGACGGTGGCGCATCTGGCACAGAAGGCCGGTATCAAGATGCCGGAGGTGGGGATTTTCCCCAGCGCTTCGCCCAACGCCTTCGCCACCGGCTGGAACCGCAATGCCGCCCTGGTGGCGGTGAGCGCGGGGCTGCTGCAACAGATGAACGCGGACGAAGTGGAAGCGGTTCTGGGACACGAGATTACTCATGTAAACAATGGGGATATGGTGACCCTGTCGCTGATCCAGGGGGTGGTCAACACCTTTGTGGTCTTTTTGTCGCGGATCATCGGCACCTTGGTGGACAGCTTTCTTGCCGGCGACCGGCGGGAACAGAACTACGGCTACGGCCCGGGTTATTTCATCGCCTCCATGGTGGCCCAGTTTGTGCTGGGCATACTGGCGATGATGATCGTGGCTTGGTTCTCGCGCTGGCGCGAATTCCGTGCCGATGCGGGGGGCGCCGCCCTGGCGGGAAGGGAGAAGATGATCGCCGCGCTACGTCGCTTGCAGCAGGGACAGCCCCAACCGCTGCCGGATCAGATGGCCGCCTTCGGCATCGCCGGTGGCGGACTGCGTGAGCTTTTCGCCAGCCATCCGCCGCTGGAGAAGCGCATCGAAGCGTTGCAGCGGGGGGGTTGAGAACGGTTTTTCGGTGGGTCGGGTTTCCATCCGACTCACCGGGAAATCAGGAGGATTCGGCGCCGCGCTCGCGGGCCAGCTTTTCCGCCGCCTTGGCGTCCACCGACCAGAGCTTTTCCAACTGGTAGAAATCGCGCACTCTGGGCTGCATCACATGGGCCACCACGCCGTTGAGATCGACCAGGGCCCATTCGCCCTCGTTGACCCCTTCGGTTCCCAGGGGCGGCTCGCCCTTGAGCTTGGCCTGGAAGGCCACCGCCTCGGCGATGGATTTCACATGCCGGTCCGAGGTGCCCGAAGCGATGACCAGATAGTCGGTGATGTCGGTCTTGCCGCGCACGTCGATTACTTCGATGTCGCGAGCCTTCATCTCTTCCATGACCTGGACCACCAGGTCACGCAATGCTTCTATTTCCATGCAGCTGGTAACTGGGTTGGAACTGCTTGCATGATACCATCCGCGCCCGCCCGCGGCTTGAACCCCTGCCGGCCCTCGGTTTAATTGCCCAGGCAAATGGGGGACAATCCCGCCATCATTGCAAACGGAATCCGGGAGATCCCATGAGCTTCAAGGTAAAAATCGCCGCCACCGGCCACCAGTTCGAGGTGCTGGAGGACGAGACCATTCTCGACGCGGCCATCCGCCAGGACATCGGCCTGCCCTTTGGTTGCCGCAATGGTTTTTGCGGCGCTTGTTTGGCGACCTTGGTGGAAGGTGAGGTGGATTATCCCGACGGCGAGCCGGACAAGCTCATCGACGCGCCCGAGGACGCCTGCCTGCCCTGTCAGGCGGTGCCGCGGACCGATGTGGTGCTCGACGTGGAGGAGATCTTCACTCCTGACGAAATCAAGCCGAGAATCATGCCGGTAAAGGTGGTGAAAATCGATCACTTGGCGGACGACGTGGTGCGGCTCTGGCTCAAGCCGCCCGAGGAACAGCGGTTGCAGTTCATGGCCGGGCAGTATCTCGATTTCATTCTCGACGACGGCCGCCGGCGCGCCTTCTCCATCGCCAACCCACCTCACGAGGATGAGCTGATCGAGCTCCATATCCGTCATGTTGACGGCGGCGTCTTCACCGACTGGGCCTTTACCCAGATGAAGGAGGAGACCATTCTTCGTATCGAGGCTCCGCTGGGCACCTTCACCCTGGATGAAAACTCCAACCGGCCCATGCTCTTCATTGCCGGCGGCACCGGTTTCGCGCCCATCAAGTCCCAGATCGAGCACGCTTTCCATGCCGGCATCGAGCGGCCCATGCGGCTCTACTGGGGCGTGCGCTCACAGAAGGATCTCTATCTGCCCGATCTGCCGAAGCAGTGGGAGAAGGCGCACGACAACTTCCGCTTCGTGCCTGTGTTGTCGGAGCCGGACGAAAGTTGGCAGGGGCGCGCCGGCTGGGTGCATGAGGCGGTGCTGGAGGATCTGGGCGATGATTTGCCCAATTACGACATCTACATGGCGGGGCCGCCGCCCATGGTGAGCGCCGCGCGCGAAGCGCTGCTGGCGCGGGGTGTGCCCGAGTCACAGTTGCACTACGACTCGTTCGAGTACGCCGCGGATTGAGCGGTTCGTTTGTCGGGCTGAAGCCCGACCTACCTGCTTCGAAAAGCGCTGTGTAGGTCGGGCTTCAGCCCGACAACCCGCTCGGGTCAGTATCCCCCTTTCCGCTTGGTCTCCGGCAGCCCGGCGATCTTGGCAGCTTGTTTGGACGGACCGCCGCTGCCGGGGAAGAGCATGAAGAGATCCTTGGAACCGATCTTGCGGCCCCAGATCTTGCTCATCGCCTTCACCATCTCCCGGTTGTTGGGCTGGTGGCCGCCCTCCTCGAAATAGGTGTCGCGCAGGTACTTCATCACGTCCCAATGTTCCTGGGTGAGGTTCACTCCCTCGGCTTCGGCGATCACCTTGGCCACCTCTTCGTTCCAGTCGTTGGGGTCGGTAAGGTAGCCGTTCTCGTCCGTCTCTATGGTCTGGCCGTTCACTTCATACGCCATTTTCGAGTCCTCCTGTTCGGCTGGGAAACGGAAAGTCGCGAGATTCTAAAACAGGGGCGATGAATCAGTCACCCGGACAATCGCCGGGATTCCCGTTATCATCGGCGGCCAAAAGGATTGGAGACCGGTAAGATGGCTAAAAAGTGCTGGCTTTTGTTGGGCGCGCTGCTGCTGATCCTGGTTGGCGGCGCTTACAAATTGATCGTGCTGGGCAGCGTGGAAACCGCGCCGGACGGCCGTCAGGCGTTGTTGTTGAAGCCGGGGGAAAGGGATCTGGTGCTGAAGGAGATGCGGGGCTTTCTGGTGGCTGTCCAGACGATCTTGACGGCAAGTGAACAGAACGACATGAAGGCGGTTGCCGATGCCGCTTCACGGGTGGGCATGGCGGCCGCAAGGGATGTGCCGCCCACGCTCATGGCCAAGCTGCCGCTGGCGTTCAAAAAGCTGGGTTTCGACACCCACAGCAGGTTTGACACTCTGGCGCTGGACGCCCGCCAGCTGGGAGACGCGGATCATGCACGGCGGCAACTGGCGGAGCTGATGGGCAACTGCGTGGCCTGCCATGCCGCCTATCGCATCCGCATTCAGCCGTAGCGGCTCATCGGGCTATTCGGCTGCCAGTGTCTGGATGCCCTTCATGGGCAGGAAAAGGCCGCAGCCCATCTGGCGGTTGCCGCCCAGCCCTTCTTCTTGCAGCAGCAGGGAATGGCCGGGGGAGAGGTCGGCCAGCATCAGGCTGCGGGTGATCCAGGGGCCGTCGGGAGTTGCAATCTCCGTGGTCTTGCCGCAAAGGGCCTTCTTCACCCGGATTTGCCTGGCCCTGAGTTCGCTGGCCATGCGTTCAAGAAAGCGGTTTTCGTCCTCGGCCTCGCCGGCTTCCATCTTCATGTGGCGGGCGTAAAGTGTGGGGTGGCTGAAGAGCGGCTTGCGTCTGGGCTCGCCCAGGGTGAGTTCGAAGTCGCCGAGGTCGAGGGTGTGGCCGGACAGCCGCGCCGCCAGCTCGTCGGCAAACTCCACCGGCACCCGCAGTTGCATGCGGGTGCGCCGCGAGGGGATCAGGTGCTGTCCCAGGGCGGGGTCCGGGCGTTCCCAGCCGTTCTGGGAGCCGGCCAGGTGGATCTCGTGAACGCCCACCCGCCACGCCTCCAGCTCGGGCAGGTGGGCCAGCAGCGCCTGGCGCAAGGCGTGCAGGTGGTCCACCGGCAGCATGCGGCTGCGGATGGGGAAGGAAAGATCCACCACCCGGTTGGACTCTTCCGGGATCTCCTGCTCCGTCTCCTCTTCCCAGAACATGGTTACTCCTCCGGGTCCGGCAGCCGCGCCTGCAATGCCTCGCGGTCGAACCACCAGTCGTCCTGTACCAGTACGTCCACGATGTTGCGCAGCCGTACCAGGAACTTGTCCGGCTGGTTCAGTTCCAGCTTCTCGATCCAGTAATCGAATTGCGCCTGGTTTTCCACCTGACTGTGGCGCCGGGCCACGTTGCCCAGCATCTGCTGGGTGAAGAAGAGCAGATCCTCCCGCTGTTTCGGGTCCGTGGCCCGCAGATCGACAACAAAGGCGGCGGTGGCCGCAGCCACGGCGGCGCCATCGGCGTCGGGCGGTGTGTCATCGATAAAGTGCTGCAACAGCGTGAGGGTCACCTCCGGATCGATGGGATAGGTCACCGCCAGCCAGATGCCCTGGCCCAGTGCCGCCAGTGACTGGGGCTGGTCGGCCAGGTAGAGTACCTCGCACGCCTCGGCGGCGGGCTGCCACTGTTCGCCGGCGATGAAATGGTCCAGCGCCTCGCGCGCCAGCGGCCAGGCTTCGTCGCCCCGCTCCAGCAGCGCCAGGTTGCGCGCTATCTCCAACGCCAGCTCGTGGCGTTCAGGCCCATCGGCGGGCAGTTCCGCGTGGCGCTGCCGCAGCTCGGAAAGCTCGCCCTCAAGGCGTGCCTTCTCCGCCGCTTCCTGAGCAGGCGAGACGGGCTTCACGTCGGGCTGCTGCCCGGGATCGAGAAAGTCCACGTTCACACCCTGCCGCAGAAGGCGGCTTCGATACGGTCTTCCCAGTCAACCGGCGTATCTGGAAATTCCGGTTTCACGTCGGTTTTGAGAAAGCGCTCGCCTGCGCGCGCGTACTCGCGCACAAGCTCCAGAAGTTCCTCGAAGCTCTCCAGCTCATAGTTGGAGACCAGGATGTTGCTAAGTGCAAGGGGTTCGTTATTCATCATCGAGATCACCTCGGCTGACAGTCACGTTTCAGAATATGGGATTGGTTTGACCCAGATCAACACTGTATCCATGCCGGTTGACTCGGATGCCCGCCTTTGTCTACCATCTGCCGTCAATTTTGCGGAATGAGTATACGCTAAAATACTGATTCTGCTTTTCAGTCTTGCGCCTGAAGGCAAAAAACCTTGTGCTTTCAGGTGTTTGCCGGGATTGTTCAGGCTTTCTATACGGTGCTTTGCCGGCATTCCTATCCCATTGGAGATAGGCGCTCAGGATGGGAATACCTCCGATGGCAGAGTGTTTCCGGGGGAAGGCTCGGCTACAGTTAGCAACTGCTGATGAAGGTCGGAGCCCACAAATCCGACCGACGTCATGAGGAGTGACAACAGTTTCGGACCGGCGCCGCCTAGGCCGATTGCTTCGGATGTTCCCGGTGGTGCCAAGGCCCCGGAAAGAATTAACGCATTCACGATCTAGTCAGGAGACTCATTATGGCGATCGAAAAACACCATACCCCCATGATTGACCAGCTCGAGGAAGGTCCCTGGCCGAGCTTCATCAAGGGCATCAAGCGCCTGCGCGATGAGCATCCCAGCGAGCGCATCAACGCCATGGCCAACGATCTGCTGGGGCAATTGGAGACTTCCTACGAAACCCGCCTCGGCTACTGGAAGGGCGGCACCATTACCGTGTTCGGTTACGGCGGCGGCATCATTCCCCGCTTCACCGAGCTGAAGGACGACGAGGGCAACCCCCGTTTCCCCAAGGCCGCCGAGTTCCACACCATGCGCATCCAGCCCCCGCCGGGCTTCTTCTACAACACCGACGTGCTGCGCAAGATCATCGATATCGACGAGCGTCACGGCTCCGGCATGATCTGCCTCCATGGTCAGACCGGCAACCTGATGCTGGTGGGCATGGAGTCCGACGCCGTGCAGCCCTGCTTCGACGAGATGAACGAGCTGGGCTTTGACCTCGGCGGCGCCGGCCCCTGCGTGCGCACCGGCATGTCCTGCGTGGGTGCGGCCCGTTGCGAGCACTCCAACATCGACGAGCACAACATCATGCGCACCCTGCTCAACAACTTCCAGGATGACATGCACCGCCCGGCGCTTCCCTACAAGTTCAAGTTCAAGGTGAGCGGCTGCGCCAACGACTGCACCAACTCCATCCAGCGCGCCGACATGGCCATCATCGGTACTTGGCGCGACGACATGAAGGTGGACCAGGACGAGGTAAAAGCCTTCGTGGAGAAGAAGGGCCGCAAGTACGTTATCGACAACGTCATCACCCGCTGCCCCACCAACGCCCTGACCCTGCATGACGACGACACCCTCGAGGTGAACAACAAGGACTGCGTGCGCTGCATGCACTGCATCAACGTCATGACCAAGGCGCTGCACCCCGGCGACGACAAGGGTGCCACCATCCTCATCGGCGGCAAGCGCACCCTCAAGATCGGCGACCTCTTCGGCACCGTGCTGATCCCCTTCATGAAGGTGGAGACCGAGGAGGACGTGGAGAAGCTGGTGGAGCTGGCCGAGGAGATCATCGACTTCTTCGCCGAAAACGCCCTGGAGCACGAGCGCACCGGCGAGATGATCGAGCGCATCGGCCTGGCCAACTTCCTCGAGGGTATCGGCGTGGATGTCGATCCCAACATGGTGGAGCGTCCGCGCACCAGCAGCTACGTCCGCATGGACGGCTGGGACGAGGAAGCCGCCAAGTGGGAAGAGCGCCAGAAAGCGGCGGCCAGCTGATTCCCGAATCCACCACAACCGGTCGCGGAGTTTTTCCGCGGCCGGTTCAAGGCTACAGACGAATTTCAGAATTTTAGGAGGTACGCATGTCCGACCAACCTCGCATGCCCATCGAGTCCGGTACGCCGGACCATTTCCAGTACATGCATCCCGTGCTGCGCAAAAACTACGGCCAGTGGGCCTACCACGACCGTCCGCGTCCCGGTGTTTTGCACCACGTGGCCAAGAGCGGTGACGAGGTGTGGACCGTCAAGGCTGGTTCTCCGCGTCAGTGGGATATCCTGAGCCTGCGTACCATCTGCGACATCGCCGACGAGTTCTGCGACGGCTACATCCGCTTCACCATGCGCGGCAACATGGAGTTCATGACCACCGACGAGTCCAAGGTGGAGCCCCTTATCGAGCGCCTGGAGGGCCTGGGTTATCCCGTGGGCGGTACCGGCAACTCGGTGACCATGCTTTCCCACACCCAGGGCTGGCTGCACTGCGACATTCCCGGCACCGATGCTTCGGGTGTGGTGAAGTCGATGATGGACCAGCTCTACGACGAGTTCAAAAACGAGGAGATGCCCAACCGGGTGCACATCACCACCTCCTGCTGTCAGATCAACTGTGGCGGCCAGGGCGATATCGCCATCAACGTGCAGCACACCAAGCCGCCGAAGATCAACCACGATCTGGTGGCCAACGCCTGCGAGCGTCCCGCCGTGGTGGCCCGTTGCCCGGTGGCGGCCATCCGTCCCGCCATGGTGAACGGCAAGCCCACCCTGGAGGTGGATGAGAAGAAGTGCGTCTGCTGCGGCGCCTGCTTCCCGCCCTGCCCGCCGATGCAGATCAACGACTCCGAGTACACCCGGCTGTCGATCTGGGTTGGCGGCAAGCACTCCAACGCCCGTTCCAAGCCCATGTTCCACAAGCTGGTGGCTTCCAACATCCCCAACAACGCGCCCCGCTGGCCCGAGGTTGCCGAGATCGTCAAGAAGATTCTCAAGGCTTACAAGGAGAACGCCAAGGAGTGGGAGCGCATGGGCGAGTGGGTCGAGCGGATCGGCTGGAAGCGTTTCTTCGAGCTGACCGGCCTGCCGTTCACCAAGTATCACATCGACAACTGGCGCGGCAGCCGCAACAACCTGAACCAGTCCGCGCACATCCGCTTCTGAACGGCTGAGGAGTCACACCGCTCATGAAATTCGCGATTCAGGTAAACGAAGGGCCTTACCAACACCAGGCCTCCGACTCCGCCTACCACTTCACCAAGGCGGCGCTGGAAAAGGGGCACGAGTGCTTCCGTGTCTTCTTCTACCACGACGGTGTGCTCAACAGCACCCGCCTGACCACGCCTCCCCAGGATGATCGCAATGTGGTCAACAATTGGATGGAGCTGGCGGAAAAGTACGATCTCGACTTGGTGGTCTGCGTCGCCGCCGCCCAGCGTCGCGGCATCGTGGACGAGGGCGAGGCCCAGCGCAACGGGAAGGACGCCACCAACCTTGCGCCCCGTTTTCGGATCTCCGGTCTGGGGCAGCTCGTTGAGGCGGCCATCCAGTGTGACAAGTTGGTTGTGTTTGGCGATTGACGGGAGGATTGATCGATGTCTGACAAGAAACAGTTCATGTTCCTCAATCGCCGCGCGCCCTACGGCACCATTTACGCTTGGGAGTCCCTGGAGGTGGTGCTCATCGCCGCTGCTTTTGAGCAGGCGGTGAGCCTGGCCTTCGTGGATGACGGCGTTTACCAGCTTGTCACCGGGCAGGACACCAGCGGCATCGGCATGAAGAACTTCTCGCCCACCTATAAAACCCTGGGCGACTACGAGGTTCGTCATATCTATGTGGACAAGGATTCCCTGGAATCCCGTGGTCTCACCCAGGATGACCTTCAGGTGGTGCCCTGGGAGGACTGGGAGACCGAGGAGACGGTGGACAACATCGTTGAAGTGGTCGATTCCGCCAAGCTCGCCGAGCTGCTGGAAGCGTCCGACGTGGTATTCAGCTTCTGAGGAGAATTAAAAGATGAGCGATCTGCACACTGTGAACAAATCGCCTTTCGAGAGGCCCTCGCTGGATACCTGCCTGCGCCTGTCCAAGCCCGGTTCTTCCATCCTGCTCTACGAGGATGGGGTTTACGCGGCTGTTGCCGGCACTGCGGCATCCGACAAAGTGAGCGGTGCGCTGGCAGATAAAAAGGTGTACGTACTGGAGCCCGACTTCAAGGCCCGCGGCCTGAAGGCCGACCGGCTTATAGAAGGCGTGGAGATGGTGGATTACGCGGGCTTCGTGGATCTGGTGGACGCTTGCGACAAGGTTCAGGCCTGGGTCTGACAACAGCGAGCGAAGGAAAAGTTCTTTGTATTGATTAGCTAGGAGAGAGAAAGATGCCTATCGAAGTGAATGGTAAGACCCTGGAAACCGACGAAGAAGGTTACCTGGTAAATCTGGATGACTGGGAGCCCGCGGTGGCTGAAGTCATGGCCAAGGAAGATGATCTGGAGCTCACCGACGAGCACTGGGAGATCATCAACTTCCTGCGCGAGTACTATGAAGAGTACCAGATTGCTCCCGCCGTGCGGGTGCTGACCAAGGCCGTGGGCAAGCGCCTGGGCAAGGAGAAGGGCAACAGCAAGTACCTGTACGGCCTCTTCCCCTACGGTCCCGGCAAGCAGGCCTGCCGTTATGCCGGCCTGCCCAAGCCGACCGGCTGCGTGTAATCACGCGCTTCCGAACACGGGAAGGCGCCGGTGGCGCCTTCCCGCTCCGTTTCAAACAGAAAGGGTTTTCGAAACATGTCGTTTCTGACTGTTCTTGTCGCAGCGCTCTTTTATCTGGCCGCGGTGATCTTTCTCACCGGTGTGGGGTATCGCATCTGGCTCTATGCCAGGGTGCCGGCACCTTTGAGGATTGCCACCACGCCCGCGCCCGTAACCAAGGGCGGCGTGGTACTGCGCATGTTCCGTGAGGTGGTGTTTTTCGAAAGCCTTTTCAAGAGCAACAAGCTTCTCTGGATTCTGGCGGCGCTGTTCCATTATGGGCTGGCCTTGGTGCTGTTGCGCCATCTGCGTTATTTCATCAATCCTGTGCCGGCGCCCATTGTCTGGGTTCAGCCTTTCGGCAAATATGCCGCCTTTGCCATGATCGTCGGTCTGCTGGGGCTGTGGGCGCGTCGTTTTCTCATCGACCGCGTGCGTTACATCACCGCGCCGTCGGATCATCTGATGCTGGCGCTGCTGGTGCTTATCGGGTTGAGCGGTGCCACCACCACCTTTGTCACCCATACCGACGTGGTGGCGTTGAAGGATTTCGTATTGGGGCTGCTCACCTTCCATATCAAGCCTTTGCCTGGTGATCCCCTGCTGGTGATCCACCTGATCCTGGTGTCGGTGCTGATGATCGTCTTCCCCTACAGCAAGTTGTTGCACGGCGTGGGCATCTTCTTCAGCCCCACCCGGAACATGGTGGACAATCCCAGGGAACAGCGTCACTTGGCGCCCTGGGCCCGCAAGCTGGAAGAAGAGAACTCCTGAACAAGGTCAACGCTTAACACTTCCGAGGCGAATAGGTTCCGCTCATGGCTAAAGTGAATATTGAAGTACCCGAGATCACCGGTACCACAGAAGTACCGAAGATCAAGCCGGATACCATGGCTCACCTGGAGACCTTCAGGGCCAAGCCGGAATTCATGGAGGCGCTTGGGTTCCCGGGCGAGATGCCCGAGAACTGGAAAGAGAAGGCCATCGAGGCCATGGGCGACCTGCTGAAGAAGTACCGCTCGTTCCAAGTGTTTCTGGATGCCTGTGTGAAGTGCGGCGCCTGCACCGACAAGTGCCACTATTTTCTGGGCACTTCCGATCCGAAAAACATGCCGGTGGCACGCCAGGATCTGCTGCGCAAGGTCTATCGCCGCTATTTCACCTTGGCGGGCCGCTTCTTCCCCAAGTTGGTGGGGGCCGTGGATCTCACAGAAGAGGTGCTCCACGACTGGTACAACTACTACCACCAGTGCTCCCAGTGCCGCCGCTGCTCGGTCTTCTGCCCCTACGGCATCGACACCGCCGAGATATCCATGGCCGCGCGGGAAATCATGGACCGCATCGGCGTGGGCGACAAATACAGCAACGAGATTATCGGCAAGGTCCACCGCATCGGCAACAACCTGGGGCTGCCCGAGCCGGCGCTGGCCGACACTCTCGAAGGGCTGGAAGAGGATGTTTACGACGACACCGGCGTCAAGGTGCGCTATCCCCTGGATGAGAAGGGCGCCGAGATCCTGCTGGTGACCCCGTCCGCCGATTTCTTTGCCGAACCCCACGTGGATGGTCTCATGGGTTATGGCAAGGTGTTCCATGAGGCGGGGGTGAGCTGGACCCTCAGCTCCTATGCCTCGGAGGCGGCCAACTTCGGCATGTTCATCGGCTCCTACGAAAACATGCGCAAGGTTGCACTGCGCATCCGCAAGGCAGCGCTCGATCTTGGCGTCAAGCGCATCGTCTTTGGTGAGTGCGGTCACGCCTGGCGGGTGGCCTACGCCTTCCTCAACACCCTGGCCGGTCCCTTCGATTTTCTTGATCCCAACTATCCGGTGCCCCAGCACATTTGTGAATTCACATGGGATCTGATTCAGCAAGGCAAGCTCAACCTCGATCCGTCGGCCAACGACGACATGGTGGTTACCTTCCATGACTCCTGCAATGTGGCACGAGCCACCCGCATGGGCGACAAACCGGGCGGCCAGTTCGAGATCCCGCGCAACGTCATCAAGGCGGTCTGCAACAACTATGTGGACATGCCAAACGGCACCATCCGCGAGGCCACTTTCTGCTGTGGGGGTGGCGGCGGCCTGCTCACCGACGACCTCATGGAGCTGCGGGTGAAGGGCGCCAAGCCACGCATGGATGCCCTCAAGTCGGTAAGCGACGAGCATGGCGTGACCCACATGGCGGCCATCTGCGCCATCTGCAAGTCACAGTTCACCAAGGTGATCCCCTATTACGGGTTCGAGATGGATCAGATCGTGAGCGTGCACCAGTTGGTGTCCAACGCCATCATCCTCACCGGCCAGAACGAAGGTGGGGACGAAGAGGAGACAGAAGAGGAGGCGGCCTGATTCGGGCGGTCCCCGTTATCCGAAAAATCAAGCATCCCGCAAGGGCAACAGTTCAACTGTATGGAGAGTGACAATGGCAACTCCTAGCGAAGAGATGAACAAGAGCCGCACCTGGCGTCGTTTCGAAGACGGCAAGAACACCTGGGACGACTGGACCGAGGATGTCTTCAATTACGATACCTCCTACAAGTGTCCCACTTATGTACACGAAACGCCGCCCTGCCAGGGCAGCTGCCCTTCCGGTCACGACGTGCGTGGCTGGCTCTCCATCGTTCGCGGCATCGAACAGCCGGCGGCGGGTGTTGAGTGGCACGAATATGCCTTCCGTCGCGCCACCGAGGCCAACCCCTTCCCCTCCATGATGGGCCGTGTCTGCCCGGCGCCCTGCGAGGACGGCTGTAACCGCAACGAGGTGGAAGACCACGTCGGCATCAACTCCATCGAACAGTTCATCGGTGATACCGCGCTGGCCAACGGTTACAAGTTCGAGCCAGGTGCCGATACCGGCAAGAAGGTGGCCATCATCGGCGGCGGTCCCGGCGGCATGGCGGCGGCCTACCAGCTGCGGCTGATGGGTCATGGCGCCACCGTTTACGAGGCTCAGCCCGAGCTGGGCGGCATGATGCGCTATGGCATTCCCAACTACCGGGTGCCCCGCGACAAGCTGGCCGCCGAGATTCAGCGCATCGTGGACATGGGGGTGGAAGTTCACACCAACACCCGCGTTGGCAAGGACATCACCGTAGAGGAGCTTGAGAAGAACTACGACGCCATCATCTGGGCCATCGGCTGCTGGACCGGCCGCGACCTGCCGGTGCCCGGCTGGGAAGGCACCCCCAACTGTGTTACCGGTGTCGCCTTCCTCAAGGCCTTTAATGAAGGTCGCATGAAGGTCACCGGCAAGAAGGTGGTTTGCGTGGGTGGTGGCGATACCTCCATCGACGTGGTGTCCGTGGCCCGCCGTATCGGCACCAGCCCGAACATGGAAGGCAACCCCGAAGACGTCATCCACAATGACGATCTGAGTCACGACGAGGCTCTGGAGGCGAGCCGCGAGCCGGTGGAAGCCACTCTCACCTCGCTTTTCAAGCGCGGCCAGATGATGGCCTCCGAGCACGAAATTCAGGACGCCTTGAAGGAGGGGGTCACTATTCTTGACGGCGTCATGCCTCTGGAGGTCATAAAGGGTGAAGACGGCCGCGCCACCGGCCTGAAGGTGTGCGACTGCGAGATGGAAGGCAATACGCCCAAGCCCATCGAGGGTACCGAGCGGGTGCTTGAAGCCGATATCATCGTGGCCGCCATCGGTCAGGGCGGCGATCTTTCGGGCCTGGAGAGCTTTGACAACGGACGTGGCCTGATGGACACCACCGGCAACTATCAGGTGAAGGGTAAGCCCAACCACTTCGCCATCGGCGATATCGTGCGTCCTCACCTGCTTACCACTGCCATCGGCCAGGCCTGGGTGGCCGCCGAGTCGGTGGACGAGTTCCTCAAGGGCGAGGAGATCCAGAAGCGTCCCAAGGTGGACGTGCATCATTTCGACCTGCTGGAGAAGCTTGAAGAGGCAGGGCTCCAGCCGGAGCATTTCGATCCCGATCAAGGTGATCGCCGTGGCACCTCCTTCTCCAATTACGCGGTGCATAACTACGAGGACCGTTCCTTCCAGGAGATCATCAGCACCGACGAGATGTTCCTGGGTTACTTCGAGGTGGTTCCCCGTTACAAACGTGAAGAGGACGTGCCCACCGCCGATGAAGTACTGGGACATTTCCATGAGCGGGTCAAGGGCCTCGACGAAGAGACCGCGCGCAAGGAGGCCGACCGCTGCATGAGCTGCGGGCTTTGCTTCGAGTGCGACAACTGCGTGGTCTTCTGCCCGCAGGACGCTGTCTATCGGGTACCCAAGGACCAGCGTACCACGGGCCGCTATGTGGCTACCGATTACGCGCGTTGTGTCGGCTGTCACGTCTGTTCCGACGTCTGCCCCACCGGCTACATCAAGATGGGCCTGGGCGAGTAAACCTAAAGCAGAGGCTTTATCCATGACTGGCAAGCACGGTATCACTTTGCTGGCAATACTGGCGGTCGGCCTGCTTTTCGGGCTGGGCACCGCGGTTGCCGGCGAGGCAGTGGAAGGCACCGCCAAGGCGGACAAGCTCGATCACTGTGTCGAGCCCACCCCCGTCATGCGTCGCAGGCACTTCGAGTTTATCAAGCACCAGCGGGATTTGACGGTGCATCAGGGTGTTCGTGGCAGTAAATACAGCATCGCCGGGTGTGTGGACTGCCATGCGCGCAAGGATGCCGCCGGCAAGCCGGTACCGGTGAACGCGGAAGGGCAGTTCTGTGACAAGTGCCACGACTACGCGGCGGTGCATCTCGATTGCTTCGAGTGCCACAGCACGGTTCCGGGAGGAAAGTGAAGATGTCCAGCATGAACGACCAGGCACGTCGGGACTTCCTCAAGAAAGCAGCCGCGGCGGCCACCACTGCGACTGTGGCCCCGGGGGTGGTGTTGCATACCCTGAAGGCACAGCCGCGCACTACGGCGGTGACCAGCAAGGTGCGCTGGGGCATGCTCATCGATACCAGCAAGTGTGCCGACGGCTGCACCGACTGCATCAACGCGTGCGACAAGGAAAACGGCATCGATCTGGTGGACAAACCCGAGGGCGCGGATGACGCCATGTGGGAGCGGCAGCGTCCCCACTGGATTCGCCACGTCAAGCTCAAGGACAACCTCACCGGCAGGGTCACCAACCTGCCGATGATGTGTCAGCATTGCGAGGAACCGCCCTGCGCCGATGTCTGTCCGACTGGCGCTTCTTTCCGCCGTGCCGACGGCATCGTTATGGTTGACCGTCACATCTGCATCGGTTGCCGTTACTGCATGATGGCCTGCCCCTACAAGGCGCGCTCCTTCATTCATGCCGAGGTGGCTGAGAAGCTGACCCATACCCCGCGGGGCAAGGGCTGCGTGGAGAGCTGCAATTTTTGTGTCCATCGCCTGGACAACGGCCAGGCCACCACCGCCTGCCAGGAGGCCTGTAAGCACCAGGCCATCGTTTTCGGCGACCTGAACGATCCCGACAGCGCGGTTTCCAAGGCGTTGAAAGCCTATCCCAGCGTGGCGGTACGGGACGACCTCAAGCTCAATCCCGGCGTGCGCTACACCAACATCTGAGACACCATTCGAGAGAAATACGGGTGAAGTAATGAAAAAGGTTCACTTCAGCGAGTGGGGGATCGAGAGCCCCAAATTCTGGGGGCTGCTGGCACTGATCGCCCTGGTGGCGGCCATCGGAGGTGTTTCGGCACTCTACATGGAGCTTAACGGCCATTGGGTGACCGGCATGACCAACCAGATCGTCTGGGGAACGCCGCACGTCTTCGCCATCTTTCTCATCGTGGCCGCCTCCGGGGCGCTGAACACCGCTTCCATCGCGTCGGTGTTCGAGAAGAAGCTCTACAAGCCCCTGGCTCGCCTTTCTGGTCTGCTGGCCATAACCCTGCTGATGGGAGGGCTGGCGGTATTGGTACTGGATTTGGGCAGGCCGGACCGGCTCATCGTGGCGATGACTCACTACAACTTCAAGTCGATTTTCGCCTGGAACATCTTCCTCTACACCGGCTTCATGGCCATTGTAGCGGTCTATCTTTGGTTCATGATGGACCGGCGCATGAACCGCTATTACAAGCCGGCCGGGGTGGGTGCCTTCCTGTGGCGCATCATCCTCACCACGGGTACCGGCTCCATCTTCGGTTTCATCGTTGCCCGTCAGGGTTACGATGCCGCCCTGCTGGCGCCCATGTTCGTCATTATGTCCTTCGCCTATGGCCTGGCCATTCTCATCCTGGTACTGATGTTCACCTACAAGCTGGATGGGCGTGAGCTGGGCGACAAGGTGCTCTTCCGTCTCAAGAACCTGCTGGGCGTCTTTGCCGCGGCGGTCTTCTACTTCACCCTGGTCTACCACCTGACCAACCTCTATGGTACCGAGAACCACGAGTACGAGGCCTTCATCCTGCGCGATGGTGGCATCTACACCTTCCTCTTCTGGGTGGGGTGGGTCTTCGTCGGCTGCCTGCTGCCCATCGGTCTGGTCTATCACCCGACCATCGGCAAGAGCCGGGGTGGCATCATCGCCGCGGCCACCGCGGTCATCCTGGGTGGCCTGGCCACAGTTTATGTCATCGTTATCGGCGGGCAGGCCTTTCCCATGGCGATCTTCCCGGGCAAGACCATCGTCTCCAGTGGCTTCTTCGACGGCGTCAATGGGCAGCCCTTCCTCTACTCGCCCTCCCTGGCCGAGGTGCTGTTGGGCATCGGCGGCATGGCGTTGACCCTGCTGCTCACCTTCGTCGCCATCCGGGTGCTGCAATTCCTGCCGGATTCCCTGGCGGACGAGGTGGTGGACCCACACCACGCCAAATCATGATTTGACGAAACTGTTGGGATCTGAGAAAAGGCGGTCATTGGGCCGCCTTTTCGCATTCTGACCATGCCACACCTGATGATTTCTGCCGCGCACAAGTCGTCGGGCAAGACGACGGTGAGCATCGGCCTGTGCGCGGCGCTGGCGCGATTGGGGCGGGTGGTGCAGGCCTTCAAGAAGGGGCCAGACTACATTGATCCTCTTTGGCTTGGCCGGGCCTCGGGCCGCGCCTGCTACAACCTCGATTTCCACACCATGGGGCGGGAGGAGATCGTCTCGCTCTTCGCCCGCCACATGGCGGATGCCGACATCGGCCTCATCGAGGGCAACAAGGGGCTCTACGACGGTCTGGACCTGGACGGCAGCAACAGCAACGCGGCCCTGGCCGCCCTGCTGGGGACGCCGGTGGTGCTGGTGCTGGACACCCGCGGCATGACCCGGGGCGTGGCTCCGCTGATCCTCGGTTACCAGGCTTTCGACCCGAACATCCGCATCGCCGGCGTGATCCTCAACAACGTGGGCGGCCCGCGCCACGAATCCAAGCTGCGCCGGGTAATCGAGCACTACACCGACGTGCGCGTGGTGGGCGCCGTGCCGCGCAACGAAAAGGTGGAGATAGTCGAGCGTCACCTCGGGCTGATGCCGAGCAACGAGGCGGAGGCGGCCCGGCAGCGCATCGACGCCATCGCCGACCACGTGGGCGGCAGCGTGGAGCTGGATCGGCTGCTGGAGATCGCGTCGGCGGCACCCGCCTTCGATGCGCCGCCCGCGGCGGATTCCACGCCGGCGTCGTCGCGCGTGCGCATCGCCATCGCCCGCGACGCGGCCTTCGGCTTCTACTATCCCGACGACCTGGAGGCACTGCGGCAGGCGGGTGCCGAGCTTGTCCCTTTCGACACCCTTTCGGATACCCGCCTGCCCGATGCCGACGGGCTCTTCATTGGCGGCGGTTTTCCCGAGACCCACATGGCGGCGCTGGAGGCCAACCAGCCCATGCGCGATGCCATCCGTGCCTTCATCGAATCCGGCGGGCCGGCCTATGCCGAGTGCGGTGGGCTGATGTATCTTTGCCACGGCCTGGAATGGCGGGGGCGGACGTGCCGCATGGTGGGCGTTCTGCCGGCCCGGGTGAAAATGCACCAGAAACCCCAGGGTAGAGGCTACGTGCGGCTGTGCGAAACTTCGCACCACCCATGGGGCGGTGGCGTGGGTCAGGTTATCCATGCCCACGAGTTTCACTATTCGGGCCTCGAAAAGCTGGATGCCGAATTGCCGTTTGCCTATCAGGTTGAAAGGGGGTACGGTGTGGATGGCCGTCACGATGGCTTGATCTACCGTAACCTGCTGGCCAATTATGCTCACATGCGCAGTGTTGGCGGCAACCATTGGGCGCAACGTTTTGTCGATTTCGTGGCCAGCCATTCGAGCAGTTGAAAACGGGAAGCACAATGTTCAGGATCACACCCAACGCGGCAGAGCAGATCAGAAAAGCAGCCAAGCAGAGCGGCACCGAAGGCATGGCTTTGCGCCTTGCAGTGCGGGAGAAAGCCGACGGCGCTTTCGACTATAAAATGGGTTTTGATGAGGCCGTGGATGGTGATCTGCGCATTCAGTCGGAAGGGATCGAAGTGGTGATGGACCCCAAGTTTCAGGAAAAACTGGACGAGTGCGTTCTGGATTTTGTCGAGCTGGAGCCGGGCAACTGGCAGTTCATTTTCCTCAACCCCGCCGATCCTCACTACGTGCCCCCCAAGGAGCACTGATTTCCGCCATATGGAACTGGCGCCCGAAGACGCCCTGCGCCTCAACGTGATGCTGGCCAACCGCCCCCAGGCGGTGCGCATCGACGAGTCGCGCATGATCCTCCACGCCCTCTCCGAGAAGGGCGAGATGGAGATTCCCCTCAACCCCACGGTGAAGGACGAGCTCTACCTCAAGTGGGTGCGCGAGTTGCTCTCCACCCAGGTGCTGGGTACCCCGGCCGGCTATCCCCTCCACCTACAGCGCTGGACCCGCATGGGTCATTTGCGGCTGGAGAATGTGGAGGAGCTGCTGCTGCTGGGAGAGCCCGAGGCGGTAGTGGCGGTGGTTTATTCCGAGGATCTTACCGACGAACTGGCCCGCCGCGCCTGGTGGGCCATGGAGGATGCCGACAACGCCCGCCAGATGCTCCGTAATCCGCGCATCGTGGCGGGCGAGATGGGGCCGAAACTGGCGCGCTGGCTGGTGGAGTTCCTGCCCTTCGAGACCGAGGCGGAAAAGATCATGGACACCGTCACCCTGGTGCTCCAGCCGGGGCTGCTGGAGCAGGGGGTGCGTGACGAGCTGTGGAAGCGGGCGCGGCGCAAGAACGCCTTTTACGTCGGTTTCCTCGCGTCGCTGCCGGATGAGCTGCCGGAGCAGGGCACGGACTCAATCCTGCTGGCCTCCTGCCGCGAGCCGCTGGAGCGGCTGGTCCAGGCCGGAAACCCCGTTGCGGGCCTGCTGCTGCGGACGCTCTCCACCCCGGGCCAGGCCTGGCTGAAGACCCTGGGCAAGGTGCTGGAGAAGCCGGTGAACCAGGACGTGGTCAACCGCGCCTTGGAAGTGGTGGCCGGCTATTTCGCCGCCGCCCGCCCCGAGGGGCCGGCCGACGCCACCATAGAGGAACTGCAAGCCGAGGCGGAAAGCTGGGTGCAACAAGCGCCGGAGGCCAGGGTGGTGGCGGAAGCCTGCCCTGGTCTGGTGCCGCAACTGAAGGCACTGCGGGTGCTTTCCGGCTCCAGCTACGGCGTGGTGCGCCCGGTGTTCCGCAAGACTGACGCCATCGGCACCCTCATGCGGCGCAAGCTGCAGCCGGTGATGGAGCCCTACCTGGGCCAGGTGGCGTTGCTTCTTGGTCAACCGTAGGAGCCGCGTCCTCGCGCCGAACGGATGACACGCTTTATGCGGGTCGATGAGTTCGCGGCGGGGACGCCGCTCCTGCTACAGGCTTCGCCGTGGAAAGACAAAAGGGATCTGCCCCCCTTTTCTGACGGGGTTAAACCCGGTCCGATTCATCTCCTGCGCCGCTTCGGCCGCCGCCCTTCCCAGGCCGTGACTTCCTTGATGATCTCATCGAAAGGCAGCGCCTCGAAACTGCTCCAGCGCTCCAACGCCTCTCTCAGCAGCCCTTGAACGTCCGGAATGGGATCGGGAATGGCCCGCCCCGGATGGAGCGCGGCATGAAGCCCCCGCAAGCCGCCCACCTGCAACCGCATCGCCTTGGCGTGGGGCAGTCGCTGGCCTTCGCCGCGTGCCTTGAGGGCAAAGCGGGCCGCCTGCCGCAGGGTTTCGAGATAGTGGTGGCATCGGCGCCAGGCCGCCTCGTCCTCGCAGTGGGCCGCCTCCCGCTCGGCCAGGTTAAGCTTGCGCATGGATTTGCAGTTGCAGCGGGTGGAGAGGATCGCCTTCTCGTAATGGCACTGGCGATTGTTCACCTCCCTGTAGAGTTCGCGATAAGCGTCCTCGTCCATTGATTCAAAGGCTGCCCTGCTTGAACTTGTGGATCAGGCGGCGGTCGCGCTTGCTGGGGCGCTTGTCGGTACGGATGGGCGTGGCTTCCCGCTCGGCGCGGCGCCGGGCGGTGATCTCCTGCCGCTTCAGGCGGGTCTGCTCATCCTCGCGGTAGAAGTTCACCGCCTCCCTGGCCGGGCGCCGCTGCGCCGGCAGTTCCAGCACCTCGATTTTCCACTCCAGGCCGTTCTTGCGGATGTGCAGCCGGCTGCCCACCTGCACCGTCTTGCCCGGCTTGGTGCGCTGGCCGTTGAGATGGACATGGCCACCCTGGACCGCTTCGGCGGCCAACTTGCGGGTCTTGAAGAAACGGGCCGCCCAGAGCCACTTGTCCAGGCGCATGCTCGTTTCACTCATGTAGGTCCATCCTCGGAACTGTCGGGGTCGTGGCCGCAGGGGAGGGCAGACCCGTCCGGTCCCAGCCCCAGCAGGGGATCGAGCCCGCCACGGGCATCCAGCGCCGCCATGTCGTCGAAGCCGCCCACGTGATGGTCGCCGATGAAGATCTGGGGCACGGTACGCCGGCCGCTGCGTTGCATCATCTCCACCATGCGGTCGCGGTCCAGATCCACCCGGATCTCCTCAAACATCACCCCCTTGGCCTGGAGCAGCGCCTTGGCGCGCACGCAGTAGGGGCAGAACTGGGTGGAATAGACGACGACTTTGGGTGTGGTCACGGGAAACTCCTCCAGAATACGACCGTTCTTTGCGACGGCCTGTTACCTTTGTGGCTAATCCTAACAACCCCTTGGGTGGCGATCCAGCCCGTGGATTTTCATGGATGGAGAAGGGGCGCCAGATCATCGTTATTACGCCAAACAGGGTACACTTTGCTTTTCCAACCAGCAGCAACAGTGATGCTCATGTCCAAAGAGGCCACGCCAAGGACCATCCGCCTGGCCGACTACCGGCCGCCCGCCTGGATCGTGGAGACAGTGGATCTCCAGTTCGACCTGCGCGAGCAGGGCACCCGGGTGGTCTCCCGGCTGGCCCTGGCGCGCAACCCGGCCCGCCCGGACAGGCCGGACCGGCTCCAGCTCCACGGCGAAGAGCTGGAGCCGGTCTGGCTGCGCCTGGACGGCTCCGAGCTCCATGCCGACCGCTACACCATCGACGACGAAGGGCTGACCCTCTTCGACCCGCCCGACCGCTTCGTGCTGGAGTCCGAGGTGGAGATCGCGCCGGAGAGGAACACCCGGCTGGAGGGGCTCTACCGCAGCGGCGGGCTCTTCTGCACCCAGTGCGAGGCGGAAGGATTCCGCCGCATCACCTGGTACCTGGACCGGCCCGACGTCATGGCCCGCTTCAACGTCCGCATCGAGGCGGACCGCAAGCGCTACCCGGTGCTGCTCTCCAACGGCAACCCGGTGGAGGCCGGGGAGCTGCCCGGCGGGCGCCACTATGCCGTCTGGGACGACCCCTTTCCCAAGCCCAGCTACCTCTTCGCCCTGGTGGCGGGTGACCTCGAGCACCTTGAGCGCCCCTTCACCACCGCCTCGGGGCGGCCCGTGCGCCTGCGCATCTACGTGGAGCCGGGCAACCTCGACCGCTGTGAACACGCCATGGATTCCCTGGTGAAGGCGATGCGCTGGGACGAGGAGAAGTACGGTCGCGAGTACGATCTGGAGGTGTTCAACATCGTGGCGGTGAACGATTTCAACATGGGCGCCATGGAGAACAAGGGGCTCAACATCTTCAACGCCAAGTACATCCTGGCTCGCCCCGACACCGCCACCGACGCCGACTACCAGGGCATCGAATCGGTGGTGGCCCACGAGTACTTCCACAACTGGACCGGCAACCGCATCACCTGCCGCGACTGGTTCCAGCTCTCCCTCAAGGAGGGCTTCACCGTCTATCGCGACCAGGAGTTCTCCGCCGACATGGGCTCGCGCGGGGTCAAGCGCATCGACGACGTGCGCCTGCTGCGCGCCCACCAGTTCGCCGAGGATGCCGGCCCCATGGCGCACCCGGTGCGCCCCGCCGAGTACATGGAGATCAACAACTTCTACACCGCCACCGTCTACGAGAAAGGAGCCGAGGTGGTGCGCATGCAGGCGGAACTGCTGGGGCCGGAGACCTTCCGCAAGGCCACCGATCTCTACTTCGAGCGCCACGACGGCCAGGCGGTGACGGTGGAGGATTTCGTGCGCTGCATGGCGGATGCCTCGGGAAGGGATCTATCCCAGTTCATGCGCTGGTACGAGCTGGCCGGCACCCCCGAGGTGAAGGTAACCGGCGAATACGACGCCGCCGGTCGCAGGTACCTGCTCCACTTCGAGCAGCAGGTGCCGGACACCCCGGGGCAGAAGAACAAGCCCCCCTTCCACATCCCGGTGCGGCTGGGGCTCCTGGGCCGCGACGGCCGCGAGCTGGCTCTGGTGCGCGAGGACGGCAGCGCCGATCCTTCGCTCGTTGAGCTGCGCGAGGCGCGCCACACCTTCGTCTTCCTGGAGGTGGACGAGCCGCCGGTGCCTTCCCTGCTGCGCGGCTTCTCGGCGCCGGTGAAGCTCCACTACGACTACAGCGACGAGGCGCTGCGCCTTCTCATGGCCCGCGACAGCGACGGCTTCAACCGCTGGGACGCCGCCCAGCGGCTGGCCCAGCGGATGATCCTGGTCATGGTGGCGGACGGTGTGGGGGAGGTGGTGCTGCCCGAAACCTACCTGGAGACCTTCCGCGCCACCCTGGAGCGGTGGCCGGAAGACGCGGCCCTCACCGCCGAGATCCTCCAGCTTCCCTCCGAGTCCTGGCTGGGGGACCAGATGGAGACCATCGACGTGGAGGGGGTCCACCGCGTGCGCGAGGGGGTGAAGCAGGCGCTGGGCCGGCGGCTCGAAGCGCTGCTGGTAGAGTACTACCGGCGCCTGGACGAGCAGGACGAATACCGGATCACCCCGGAGGCCATGGGCCGCCGCAGCCTGAAGAACCTGCTGCTGGAGTACCTGGTGGCGGCTGGCGGCGAGAGCGGCCACCGCCTCTGCCTGGAACAGTACCGGCGCGGCCACAACATGACCGACGTGATGGCGGCCCTCTCCCTCGTCGCCCACAGCGACTTTCCCGAGCGGGAGGCGGTCCTGGCCGACTTCGCCGCCCGCTGGGAGGACGACCCCCTGGTGATGGACAAATGGTTCAGCGTCCAGGCCCTCTCCCGCCGGGAGGACACCCTGCCGGGCATCCAGGTGCTCCTCTCCCACCCCGCCTTCTCCCTGGAGAACCCCAACCGGGTGCGCTCCCTCATCGGCGCCTTCGCCGCCGGCAATCCGCTGCGCTTCCACGCCCCCGACGGCAGCGGTTACGCCTTCCTGGTGGATCAGGTGTTGAAGCTCGACGCCATCAACCCCCAGGTGGCCGCCCGCCTGCTGCGCAACCTGTCGCGCTGGCGCCGGCTCGACGACGGGCGCCAGGCCCACGCCCGCAGGCAGCTCGAACGGGTGCTGGCGCGGCCCGGCTTGTCGAAGGATGTGCGCGAAGTGGTCACCCGGCTGCTCGAATCATGAAGGCGCTGCTGCTGGTGGCCCACGGCAGCCGGCGCGAGGCCTCCAACGAGGAGGTGCGCCGCCTGGCGCAACGGCTGGCGGAACGGGCAGCGGGAACCTACGACCGGGTGGAGGCGGCCTTTCTGGAACTGGCCGAGCCCTCCATCCCCGAGAGCATCCGGCGCTGCGCCGAGGCCGGCGCCACCGAGGTGGTGGTGCTGCCCTATTTTCTCTCCGCCGGTCGCCACGTGAGCCGCGATATTCCCGACGCAGTGAAAATGGCGGAAAAAGCCCTGCCGGACCTCGCCGTGCGCCTGACTCCTTACCTGGGGGCTGCCGACGGGGTGGTGGAACTGCTGCTGAAGCTGGCGACCGCCAGCCGGCGATAACCGATGGCTTCGCTCAAATGGGGAAGGCCGATGCGTTCCTCGCCGGCCAGGTCGGCAATGGTGCGCGCCACCCGCAGTACCCGGTGATAGCCCCGCGCCGACAGGCCAAGAGTCTCCATCGCCTTGGCCAAAAAGGCTTTTTCAGCGGAACCCAGGGCGCACCACTGTTCCAGTTCGCGGTTTTCCAGCGCGGCGTTGTGGCAGCCCTGCCGGTTGAGTTGCCGCTGATGGGCCGCCAGCACCTGTCTTCGGGCTTCTCGGCTTGAGATCTCCGGCGGGCCGCCCGCTTCCAGCAGCACAGTCGCCGGCTGGGCGGGCACCTGCACGCGAATGTCGATGCGGTCCAGAAGCGGCCCGGAGATGCGGGACTGGTAGCGCGCCACCTGCTCGGCGCTGCAGTGACACTGGCCCGCGGGATCGCCCAGATGGCCGCAGGGGCAGGGGTTCATGGCTGCCACCAGTTGGAAACGGGCAGGATACTCCACCTTGCCCGAAGCGCGTGAGATAGTGATGCGGCCATTCTCCAGCGGCTCGCGCAGCACCTCCAGCACATGGCGGGGAAACTCCGGCAGCTCGTCCAAAAAAAGAATGCCGTGGTGGGCCAGGGAGATCTCTCCAGGGCGCGGGCTGCTGCCTCCCCCCACCAATGCCACCGCCGAGGCGGTGTGATGAGGCGAGCGATAGGGCCGGATGCGCCAGGACTCGGCCCGGAAGGGCAACCCGGCAATGGAGGCGATGGCCGCCTGCTCCAGCGCTTCGACGTCGGTCAGGGGCGGCAGTATGGAAGGCAGCCGGCTGGCCAACATGCTCTTGCCGCTGCCAGGCGGGCCGCTGAAAAGCAGGTTGTGACCGCCGGCGGCGGCCACCAGTAGTGCCCGCTTGGCCTGGTGTTGGCCCTTTACCTCGGCCAGATCGGGCAGGCCGGTGTAATCGGGCTCCAGCGGCGCCGTGCGCTGGTGAGGCGGGATGGGCGTTTCGCCACTGAGATGGGCAACGGCTTCGAGCAGATGGCTCACCGGGTGAAGCCGGGCGCCGCTCACCAGACTGGCCTCATCCAGGTTGCCGGTGGGTAGCAACAGCGCCTTGCCCGCCTGGCTGGCCGCCATCACCGCCGGCAGCACGCCGCTCACCGGCTGCACGGCGCCGGACAGGGCCAGTTCGCCCAGCAGTTCCATGTTGCCCGGGAGTTCCGTTGGCAGTTGTCCCGAGGCGGCGAGAATGCCCAGGGCGATGGGCAGATCGAAACGGCCTCCCTCCTTGGGCAGGTCGGCGGGAGCGAGGTTGACGGTGATGCGGCGGGCGGGGAACTCGAAGCCGGCGTTGATGATGGCGCCGCGCACCCGTTCGCGGCTCTCCTGCACAGCTTTTTCCGCCAGCCCGACAATATGAAACGCCGGCAGGCCGTTGGCGAGATGGACTTCGACGGTGACCGGCGGAGCTTCCATGCCCAAGCCGGCTCGACAGAAAGTGGTTGCCAGTGCCATGAACCTTCCCTGGCCCGATTGAAAAAAGTTGGTGGGAGATCAGGCGGTATTTTCGCGGGTTTCAAGCGCCTTTTCCAGCGATCTCACCCGGCGCTCCAGTGCTTCCACCTTTGCCCGGGTACGGCTCAGCACTGCCTGCTGGATTTCAAACTCCTCGCGGGTCACCAGATTGAGTCTGTTCAGCGCCGCGCCCAGGGTGCTGCGCAAGTTGTATTGCAAGTCACTTTGCAGTGCCTGCAGGCCATTGGGGAGGTTGGCCATGACCTTCCTTGAGACCTCGTCGATCACTTTGGGGTCGAACATTGTCTGTTCCTCCTTGGTTGAGGTGGGTTGTCCAGCCTACTTTGGCTCTCTTTTCTTGTCCAGACGGCGCCCTGGAATGGAGCAAGGAAGCCTGTCGGCGGGAAATTCCTCACCGAATTGGTGCATCAAAACGGCTTGTGGGGCCGTCGAGAACGACGAAAGCTGTTTAAAACGTTGTTATATATGATTTTTTATTAATTGGCACGATGGTTGCTTCTTCACGTGAACTCAAAACTTGAAGATCAATCCATCAACTGAGGTATAGCACATGAAGCGCAAAACTCTACCCCTGGCATGCGCCGCTGCCCTGGTCGGCGCCTCCTCCCTGGCACAGGCCGGTCTGAGTGCCAACATCGGGTTGACCAGCAACTACCTGTGGCGTGGCATCACCCAGACCGATGACAGCGCCGCTATTTCCGGCGGAGTGGACTGGAACCATGATTCCGGTTTTTATCTGGGGGTCTGGGCCTCCAACATTGACTGGGCCTTGCCCAGCCGCAAAAAAGGCGCTGAAGTGGATTTCTACGGTGGTTTTTCCAACACCATTCAGGACTTCGGCTATGACATCGGAGTTATTCATTATTACTACCCCATCAGTGGATACGAAAACTCCAACTTCACCGAGTTGGGCCTGACTGGCACCTGGAAGTTTCTGGAAGCTGGTATCAACTGGACCATTAATGGCCAGGCGGCCAATGGCGCGCCCTTCGACACGGGTGACATCTACTATCATCTGGGCGCCAGTTTCGAGGTCATGAAGGGCTGGACCGTCGGCGCCACTGTCGGTCGATACGATTTCAAAACCAGCAATGCCTGGGATGCCGCCAACAACCATGGCGCATCCCCTGACTACACCCATTTCCAGATCGACCTGACCAAGAGCGCCGGCGACTGGGGTGACTTTACCTTCAGCGTTTCCCAGGCGAACACCAACTTCAAGAGTGGCGCCGCCAGCAACTATTGGACCAACGCCACGGACGACGCCAAGTTTGTCGTCTCCTGGTCCAAGACCTTCGAGTGAGGAGTGAACGATGAAACTGGTAACCGCAATCATCAAGCCGTTCAAGCTGGATGATGTCCGTGAAGCTCTTTCCGAAGTGGGCGTCACCGGCATCACTGTCACCGAAGTGAAGGGCTTCGGCCGGCAGAAGGGTCACACCGAGCTCTACCGCGGCGCCGAGTATGTGGTGGATTTCCTTCCCAAGATCAAGCTGGAAGCCGCCGTGGCCGAGGACCAAGTGGAGTCTGTGGTGGAGGCGATCATCAACGCCGCCCGCACCGGCAAGATCGGTGACGGCAAGATCTTCGTCTCGACTCTCGAGCAGACCATTCGCATCCGCACCGGTGAAACCGGTCGGGAAGCACTGTGAACGACAGGAGGAGTGGAAAGTGAAAAAGACGACTATCAAGCAGAAGGCGGCGCGTTTGATGCTGCCGGCCCTGGCGCTGTTGCCGGCGTTGGCCTCTGCAGAGGACAAGCTCAGCTCCGGCGACACCGCCTGGATGCTCACCGCAACCGCTCTGGTGCTGTTCATGACCATTCCCGGCCTGAGCCTCTTCTATGCGGGCATGGTGCGGGCGAAGAACGGCCTTTCGGTGATGATGCAGTGTTTCACCATTACCGCCGTAGTCACCGTGCTCTGGGCCATCGTGGGCTACAGCATCGCCTTCGGCGGCGCCGGCACCTGGTGGGGTGGCCTGGACAAGTTGTTCCTCAAGGGCATGGGGGTCGACAGCCTCTCGGGTTCCATCCCGGAGACGGTCTTCATGACCTTCCAGATGACCTTTGCCATCATCACCCCGGCGCTCATTGTCGGCGCCTTCGCCGAGCGCATGAAGTTCTCGGCCATGCTCTGGTTCACCATCCTCTGGCTGGTGCTGGTCTATGCCCCCATCGCCCACTGGGTTTGGGGTGACGGCGGCTGGCTCGGCGGCAAGGGCATCCTCGACTTCGCCGGCGGCACCGTGGTGCACATCAACGCAGGCGTGGCGGGCCTGATGGCGGCCATCATCGTGGGCAAGCGCAAGGGCTTCCCCCGCACCTCCATGATGCCGCACAGCCTGATGTTCACCCTGGTGGGCGCCGCCATGCTGTGGGTGGGCTGGTTCGGCTTCAACGCTGGCTCCGAGCTGGCCGCCGACGGCACCGCCGGCATGGCCATGGCCGTCACCCAGATCGCCACCGCCATGGCGGCCGTCACCTGGATGCTGGCCGAGTGGATCACCCACGGCAAGCCCAGCGCCCTGGGCATCGCCTCCGGCGCGGTGGCTGGTCTGGTGGCCATTACTCCCGCTTCCGGCACCGCCGGTCCCATGGGGGCACTGGCCATTGGCGCTGCCGCCGGCCTGGCCTGCTTCTTCTTCGTGGCCAAGATCAAGCCCTCCCTGGGGTTGGACGATTCCCTTGATGCCTTTGGCGTACACGGCATCGGCGGCATCACTGGCGCCATTCTCACTGGTGTCTTCTGTGCTCCCAGCCTGGGTGGCGCCGGCTTTGGTGACGGCATCAGCTCCATCGGCAGCCAGGTGGGGGTGCAGTTCATCGGCGTGGTGAGCACCTTCATCTACACCGCCGTGGTGACCACTATCATTCTCTTCGTGCTCAAGGCCACCATCGGTCTGCGGGTGAGCGAGGAGGAAGAGGTGGAAGGCCTCGATCTCAGCCAGCACGACGAGCGGGCCTACAATCTGTAACGGCTTGAAAAGCCTTCCAAGTCAAGGCGCCTTCGGGCGCCTTTTTTCATGGCTTCAGCCGGACAGCCAGCCGGTCACAGGCTTCATCGACGCCGCTGGGCATGATGGCGGGTCGGCGAGGCTCGGCCAACAGTTGTTGCAGGGAAGATTCGATATCGCCTTTCAGCAACTGATCCAGGGACAGCGCGCGGCAGGGCTGATGTCGCGCCAGCCATCGTTCCAGCCAGGGGCTTTCGGCCCATCCGTTACGCTCGGCGTAGAGTACGGGAATGCCGGCGCAGGCAGCTTCCACGAAAGTGCCATAACCAGGCTTGGTAATCACCAGATCCACACTGTGGAGCAGGTCGCTGAAAGGCCAGTCAAGGCTGTCCCAGGCATGTTGATCGGGCCGTGATGAGTCTCTCCAGGCTGAAGGCAGCAGCCAGTGCCAGCCGCTCTTTTGGGGCCAGCGGCGAGGGTGTTGGTGGATGGGGATGCCTCCCAGGCTCACCATAATCAACCGTGCCGGTTCGTTCAGGCCGAGAGCTGAAAACAGTTCGGCCCGGCGTTCCCGTCCGGTGGTTGCGATGGGGCCGACAGTGACGCGGTTGTCCAGCCAGTTCATGGGCATCGAGGGGGCGGGTAGCAGAAAGGCATCCGCCTTGGCATAAGCCTTTCGCATGATGGTGATCGGCCCGGCAAGTGTCTGCCGTGCCTGGGGGTGGTGGTCGAGGATATCGGCCCAATTGAGAGAGCAGAGCGCCATGTTGGGAATGCCCGCCGCTTGCGCGGCCGCAAGGGGTGGATAGGGGATGTCGGCCAGCACCAGATCGGGCGCCAGTGCCGTCAGCCTGTTGGTGGCAACTGCGAGCTGTTCGCGCCAGTTACGATGAAAGGACTGGTGGGCCTGGATGGTGGCTGGCCAGTCGATTTCGGTGGGGCCGCGCATGATGACGGTGACATCGGGTGCTTCCGGCAACAGCTCGAAATTGGTCTGAATGCGTTCATGAAGAAGGGCCTCGGGCACCGCGGTTTGCAGGGTCAAGCGCAGCTTGGGAATCCGTTGGGCGAGCCCGTTTATCACCGGGGCCACCTGGGCGAAATGGCCGTAGCCGTGGCCGGAAATGGCAACGAGCAGGTGAGGCACCGTTTATTTGGCCTTGCGGCCTGCTTCCCACGCGGCACGTAGAGCGGCTTCCAATCCCGGCAACTCGTCCAGCGAGCTTGCGCCCAGATGGTCGCGCGCAATTTGCAGCAATCGATTGGACAGTTCGGTGTCGGCCAGGGCTTGGCGCAAGCCGTCGAAATCGAGCCTGCCATCGTGAAGGTAGTCGGATGCCACGCCTTCCGGCTGGTCGAACTCCAATGGCGTGACTTCCAGCACCTCGTATTCGTAGGAGTAAGGGTCGATGCCGTTGGATTGGGCCAGTAGGGGATAAAGCGCTTCCGGCGTCAGATTCTCCGGGGAGATTTCATCCAGGTCGAGTATCAGTTCGGGGTGGTGTGTTTCACCCCGAAAGGAGAAGGTGGCGCTCACCCGCACGCGGTTCTTCATGCGTCGATGCGTGCCCGGGCGCGGGCGATGGCCTGGCGCACCTGGCTGGGGGCGGTGCCGCCGAAGTGGTCGCGGGCCGCCACCGAGCCTTCCAGGGTGAGGTACTGGAACACGTCTTCGTCGATGGCGGGGCTGAAGCCGCGCAGTTCTTCCAGGGAGAGTTCCGCCAGGTCGATCCCCCGCTCCACGCAGCGGGCCACCGCCTTGCCCACCACCTCGTGGGCGTCGCGGAAGGGCACCCCCTTGCGCACCAGGTAGTCGGCCAGGTCGGTGGCGGTGGCGAACCCCTTGAGGGCGGCCTGGCGCATGGCCCCGGCGTTGCACCGGATCTCGGGCACCATGTCGGCGAACACCTTGAGGCTGCCGCGCAACTGGTCCACGGTGTCGAACAGCGGCTCCTTGTCCTCCTGGTTGTCCTTGTTGTAGGCCAGCGGCTGGCTCTTCATCAGGGTGAGCAGGCCCATGAGATGGCCGAAGACGCGGCCGCTCTTGCCCCGCACCAGCTCGGGCACGTCGGGGTTCTTCTTCTGCGGCATGATGGAGGAGCCGGTGCAGAAGGCGTCGGAGAGGGTGATGAAGCCGAACTGGGCCGAGGACCAGATCACCAGCTCTTCCGACATGCGCGACAGATGCATCATCAGCAGGGCGGCGGCGGCGCTGAACTCGATGGCGAAGTCGCGGTCGCTCACCGCGTCCAGGGAGTTGGCGCAGGGGGCGTCGAAGCCCAGCTCGCGGGCGGTGAAGTCGCGGTCGATGGGGAAGGTGGTGCCGGCCAGGGCGGCGGCGCCCAGGGGGCACTGGTTCATGCGGGTCTTGCAGTCCGCCAGGCGGCCGTGGTCGCGCTCGAGCATCTCGAACCAGGCCATCATGTGGTGGCCGAAGGTGACCGGCTGGGCGGTCTGCAAGTGGGTGAAGCCGGGCAGGATGGTGTCGGCCTCGCGCTCGGCCAGGTCGAGGAGGGCGCGCTGCAAACGGCGCAGCTCGGCCTGGATGGCCTCGATCTCCCCGCGCAGCCAGAGGCGCACGTCGGTGGCCACCTGGTCGTTGCGCGAGCGGCCGGTGTGGAGCTTCTTGCCCGCCTCGCCGATGCGCGCGGTAAGCGCCGCCTCGATGTTCATGTGGACATCTTCGAGGGTTACCGACCAGGGAAAGTCGCCGGCTGCGATCTCCCGCCCGATGGCTTCCAGTCCGTCAATGATCTGCTGCTTCTCCGCTTCCGTGAGAATGTTCTGGCGGGCCAGCATTGTGGCGTGCGCGATGGAACCGCGAATATCCTGCCGTGCCAACCGCTGGTCGAAATCGACCGAGGCGGTGAAGGCTTCCACGAAGGCGTCGGTAGGCTGGCTGAAGCGACCGCCCCAGGGTTTTTTTGTGCTCATATGGCCTGTTCCGTAGTTAAGAAATCTCAAATTTCCCGAGATGATCCGAGGAAAGAGAAACTTGGGGCATCGTTAAGGAAAGTCTGAAAAATTCAGGCCTTCCTCCGGCA
>JALVUB010000140.1 GCA_027023915.1 Sedimenticola sp. | reverse complement strand
CCGTCCAAAGTGAAGGAACCGCCATCGAACACCAGCTCATCCTGCCCCCCCACCAGGTTCACATAAATGACAGGAATTCCGTTCTCCCGCACCCGCTCATGCACCACTTGCAGGCGCTCGTCTTCCTTGCCTGCATGAAACGGCGAAGCGTTGAGGTTGACCAGCAGATCGGCGCCTGCTTCCGCCGCCTGTCGCGCCGCCTCAGGCGACCAGATATCCTCACAGATTGTGATACCCAGGCTTGCGCCGCCCACATCCACCACGCAGGGGGCTTCGCCGGCGCTGAAATAGCGTTTTTCATCAAACACCCCGTAGTTGGGCAGTGCGGCCTTGTGATATTCGGCCACCACCTTTCCATCGCGCACGAAACCGGCGGCATTGTAGAGCGCTTCCCCCTGCCGACGTGGATATCCCAGAATCAGCGCCACCCCCCCCGCCTCACGACAGATCCGCGCCAGCATCTTCTCACACAGATCGAGAAAATCGTCGCGCAGCAGCAGATCCTCAGGCGGGTAGCCGGAAAGCACCAGCTCGGGATAGACCACCACATCAGCGCCCAGCTCATCACGGGCGCGTCGCGCCCACATGAGCACCTTCTCCGCGTTGCCGACCAAGTCCCCTACCACGGGGTTGATCTGGGCCACAGCAATCTTCATACAAGAGATGGGGAATTTGCGGGAAAGGGTGGTAAAGTAACACAAACTCTCATTTTTCGTAGTCCCATGAGGCTTCTGTTACTGGTTGCAGCCATCGCGCTTGTCTGGTGGTCCCTGCGGCTTTTGCGCGCTTCACCCAACAGAAAAAGAAGCCACCATACCGAAACGGAAAACATGGTGGCCTGCCACCATTGCGGCCTGCATGTGCCGGAAGGCGAAGCTGTCGCCCGTAACGGCCGTTATTACTGCAACAAAACCCACGCCGAAGAGGAGACGCCTTGATATTCCGGCATCCCGCGCCCGAAAGACCGGCAACCGTCCCCGAAACCGGCAACCGCTGGAAACGGCAGATCCGTCTCTACCTGTTCTACCGCTTCGTTCTTGCAAGCGGGCTGTTGTTCGGCTTTTTCACGGGGCTCGGGCCAGCTTTTCTCGGTCGCAACGATCCGCAACTCCACTGGCTCACCCTGGCCACCTACATGGTTCTCAACCTGGCCTCGCTGCTGATCGATTTTCTCGACGCCGGCAACACTCAGAGCGAATATTTCTTTGCCGTGGTGGTCGACAGCCTGGTGATCGCCACGCTGATGCATACCTCCGGCGGGCCCGGATCCGGGTTGGGCATTCTTCTCGGCATCTCCATTGCCTTCGCCAGTCAGGGGCTTTCCAGCACCGGTGCCCTTATCGCCGCTGGCATTGCAACAGCAGCGGTGCTGACGGAAGAGGTGTTCTCGGTAGCCACCGGCCAGCGTCACCATACCGCCTATTTCACCACCGCGCTGCTGGGACTTTCCTATTTCGCTTTGGCCGTGCTTTCGGTAGAGCTGGCGGATCGCGCCCAGGCCACCGAACGGCTGGTTCGCCAGCAGGGCCGGGACATCAGTAACCTCACCGCTCTGAACGAACAGGTGATTCAGCGGCTGCAAACCGGTGTTGTGGTGGTGGACGACCAGAACCGCATCAAGCTACTCAACGACGCCGCCTGGGAGCTGCTGGGCCGTCCCAAGGCCGCCATAGGCGACCTGCTGCACAAGATCCACCCCAAACTTGCTCTGACCCTGGAGCGGTGGCGACGTCAGCCCACCTCAAAGCAGTATCAGATTCACTCGCAAACGCAGACGAAGGATCTGCTGGCCAACTTTCAACGGCTGGGACCGGACACCGGATCACAAGTGTTGGCCTTCATCGACGACGCTTCCCGGGCCGCCGCTCAGGCGCAACAACTCAAACTGGCCTCCCTCGGGCGTTTGGTGGCCGGCATCGCGCACGAGATCCGCAACCCGCTGGGCGCCATAGGTCACGCCAATCAATTGCTGCGCGAATCGCCCCTTGAAGGCACCGAACGCCGCATGACGGAGATCATCGACCGCAACACCCGCCGTCTCAACCAAGTGGTGGAAAACATCCTGTCGCTCTCCCGGCAACGCACCCCGCAGCCCAAGTCGGTTCTCCTCAGCCACTGGCTACACGAGCTGGGTGAGGAGATGCGCGAAACCCACCATCTGCAAAAGGAGCAGATCCAGGTTCAGCCCCCCCCGGAAGAGATCGAAATCCGCCTGGACCCCCAGCAGATCCGGCAGGTTTTGGAAATCCTGGTGGAGAACTCGGTGCGACACCAGCACGAAATGAAAAGCGAGTTGCTGATCGTCCTGCATGGCGGCATAGACGATTCCAGCGGCAGCGCTTATCTGCAGGTGACAGACAACGGCAAGTGGATACCCAGCGGCGTGGTGGATAAGATCTTCGACCCCTTTTTTACCACCAGCAACCAGGGAACCGGCCTGGGACTCTATCTGGCCAAGGAGCTGTGTGATGCCAACCGGGTTCATCTCGGCTATCGCCCCATTCCCACCGGCGGCAACTGTTTCCATCTCAGGTTTGGTCCCGAAGCAACAGGAACGCAGTCATGAACGCAATGACCAGGGAATGCCCCCAAGCCCTCATTGTGGATGACGAAGCAGACATCCGCGAGCTGCTGGAGATCACTCTCGCCCAGATGGGGTTGAGCACCACAAACGCCGCCACCCTGGCCGAAGCGCGGCAAGCGCTTGCCACTGAAAATTTTGATCTCTGTTTACTGGACATGAGACTCCCCGACGGCGACGGCATTGAGCTGGTGCGGGAAATCGCAGCCGACTATCCGCGTACCCCGGTGGCAATGATTACCGCCCACGGCAACATGGAAACAGCGGTTGAGGCTCTCAAGGCCGGCGCTTTCGATTTCGTTTCCAAGCCGGTGGACCTAGACGTGCTGCGCAATATGGTCAAAACCGCTCTCAAGCTCAACAAGTCAGCCCCGGCAAGCGCGACCAGAAAAAAAACCGGAGAAAACCCGTTACGGGGTCGCTCCGCCGCCATGGCCCGCGTTCGTGGTCTCATTGACAAGCTGGCCCGCAGCCAGGCTCCGGTGCATATCACCGGCGAATCCGGCACCGGCAAAGAGCTGGCGGCCCGCCTTATCCACCAGTCAGGCCCCCGCGCCGACAAACCTTTCGTGGCGGTCAACTGCGGCGCCATCCCCCATGAGCTGATGGAAAGCGAGCTTTTCGGCCATCGCAAGGGTGCCTTCACCGGCGCGGTGACCGACAACCGAGGGCTGTTCATGGAAGCCCAGGGAGGCACCCTGTTTTTGGATGAAGTGGCCGATCTGCCCCTCTCCATGCAGGTGAAACTGTTGCGGGCGATACAGGAAAAACGAATACGACCGGTGGGCGCCACCCGGGAGCTGCCTGTGGATGTACGCATTGTCAGCGCCACCCACCAGAATCTCGCCGCCCGGGTGGAACAGGGCCTGTTCCGCCAGGATCTCTTTTACCGCCTCAATGTCATTGAGCTGACCATGCCACCCCTGCGCGAACGACCGGAAGACATTCCCGACCTGGTGGAGCACCTGCTGCATGCCATCTCCAGCCGTTATCAGCAACCTCTGCCCCGCATGGAAAAAACAGCCCTGGAAACGCTCCAGCAATACAGCTTCCCCGGCAATGTACGCGAACTGGAAAACCTTCTGGAGCGCGCCTTTGCTCTGTGCGATGAAGGTGTCATCCGCCCTGACGACCTTGGCCCCCTTTCAGCAACCAGCGCGCCGCCAACCATCAAGGGAGGCTCCGGCCTGCTGCCTGGCGAGAATCTGGACGACTATCTCGCAAGAATGGAACGCAAAGCCTTGGAAGAAGCCCTGGAAGCCACCCGCTGGAACCGCACCGCCGCCGCCAAACGGCTCGGCATCAGCTTCCGTTCCCTTCGTTACCGCCTGGCCAAGCTGGGGCTGGACAAAGAGGAAGAGGAGTGACACCACCTCAGTTACGTGGTTTATAGGTAAACTTCTGCCCGCTGACGCTGGCTTCGTACATCAAGCCGCCTTTGGGAATGATGAAAGTGGCCATGCCCTTGTTGTAGTGCTTTCCCCTGGTGTTGGCGTTGTTCTTGCCACCGGCCAGGGTTGCCGAACTGCCCGCTGTGGTGGCCTGAGCCTCTGCAGAGGCGGTTATGACCACAACGCCGGCGCCGGCGCCAAACTCGAAATTACCACTGGCAAACTCCCTGAAGGCCCGCTCGTCCTGGAAAAAGACGATTTCGCTGAACGCCTGGCCACCCAACTGAAAACCGACGGAGACCTGGGTCACCGTTGTATCGCCAACATATTTACCATGAACATAGACCCGGCCCTCGCCATAGGCGCCTCCCACCAAAATACCTCCCTTGCCCACGGTGGGAAAGACGGCATAACCGTAACTGGTATTAAAAAAATCGGCGCTGTCATCCGCCTGTTTGAACATGCGGACGGTATCCTGATACTCATCCGCCCGCACCATGCCGGCCGCAAGAGTGAGAAGGGAAAACAGGGCCACGGACAAAAGCTTTTTCATCACATTCTCCTCAATTCCATGACAAATCAATAGAAACCATTGGAGCAGAGCCGTCGGCACATTGCAATTGAAGCGCGTTTTTTCAGGTATAATTGTGCTTCCACTGCTTCCCGCCCCTAGCTCAGCTGGATAGAGCGCAGCCCTCCGGAGGCTGAGGTCAGAGGTTCGAATCCTCTGGGGCGGGCCAATTCGATCCACCATCCGCCACTGCTCCAGGAAGGAATCACGCCATGTCCGCCGACGCGGCCCGGGACGCAAAGCCTCCCCCTCAACAGGCGACTCCGGCACGGCTTTCCGTGGAGTGCGACACAGACCGCTGCCGGCTGCGGGCGACAGGCTCATGGACCGCCACCCAGCTCGGAGAGCTGGCCGGTCGCATGGCCCGCCAGCTCAACACCATCAAGGGCCGCGCCGTCACCTGGGATCTCACCCCGATCGAACAGATCGACTCCGCCGGCATGATGCTTCTGCTTCACCACCGCAACCTGCTTAAACAGCGCGGCTGCAACACCGAAGTTCTTCAGACGCCGGAGCAGGAAGCACTGGAGCAGTTGGTCACGGAAAACCTGCCTCAAACCGGAAAAACCGGAACTCCTCGAAAGGTGTTGCGGCCGGTTGCCGGAGTGGGTCGCGCCACTGTGGGTTTTTTGCTCGGCTTTCAAAACTTTCTCGCCTTTCTCGGCGAAAACGCCGTGGTGTTGCTGCATTCGTTGTTCCACCCCGCCAGCCTCCGCTTCGGCGCCATCACCCGCAACATCGAAGAGGCGGGAGTAAGGGCGTTGCCGATCATCACGCTGACCAGTTTTCTCATCGGCGTGGTCATCGCCTACCAGGGCGCTGTACAGTTGCAGAAATTCGGCGCCAACATCTTCATTGTGGACATGATCGGCATCGCGGTCACCCGTGAACTGGCGCCGCTCATCACCGCCATCGTGGTGGCGGGGCGCACCGGCTCGGCTTACACCGCCCAGCTCGGAGTGATGAAGATCACCGAAGAGATCGACGCCATGCGTGTCATGGGGTTCGACCCCCAGCAGTTCCTGGTGGTTCCCCGAATTTTCGCGCTGATGATCGCCCTGCCGCTTTTGATCTTTTTCGCCGACATCATCGGCATCCTCGGCGGCATGGTGGTGGCCCACCTCCATCTCGGCATCTCCTGGGGTGAGTTTGTCCAGCGGCTGCGCGGCGTGGTGGCGGTGAAACACTACTGGATCGGCATTTTCAAGGGGCCTTTTTTCGCCTGGCTGATTGCGGTTGTGGGTTGTTACCGTGGCTTTCAGGTGTCACACAATACCGAGAGCATCGGTCACTACACCACGGTGAGCGTTGTCAACAGCATCTTTCTGGTGATCGCCTGCGACGCCCTTTTTTCCGTGGTCTTCACGCAACTGGGCATCTGAAAGATGGCTATCCACGATCCAAAAGAACCGGTCATCCAGGTGCGCGACCTGGTGACCCGTTTTGGCGCCAATCTTGTTCATGACGGCGTCAGCCTCAACGTGGGCCGGGGAGAAATCTATGGTTTGATGGGAGGCAGCGGTTCTGGCAAATCCACCCTGCTGCGGGAAATGATCCTGCTGCTGCGCCCACAAGGTGGGAGCATCCGGGTGCTCGGCCACGACCTCACCAGCCTGTCGCGTGCCGACGCCGCCTGGTTGCGGCGGCAGTGGGGCGTGCTCTTCCAGGCGGGCGCTCTTTATTCTTCGCTCACCGTGGCCCAAAATGTGGCCATGACCCTGCGTGAATACACCCGCCTGCCAAAAAACGTCATAGACCGCCTGGCACGCATGAAGATCCGCCTGGTGGGGCTTCCAGACAAGGCCGCCGATCTCTATCCCGCCCAGCTCAGCGGCGGCATGGTGAAGAGAGCAGCCCTGGCACGGGCGCTGGCGATGGACCCGCAGTTGTTGTTCCTGGACGAGCCCACCTCTGGCCTGGACCCCATCAGCGCCGAGGCTTTCGACCAGCTCATCCTCAAGTTGAGAAAGATGTTGGGACTGACGGTGGTGATGGTGACCCACGATCTCGACTCCATCTTCACCATCGTCGATCGTTTTGCGGTGCTGGGCGACCGCAAGGTGGTTGCTGAAGGCACCCTGGACGAGGTGATCCGCCAACCCCACCCGGTGGTGAAGGAGTTTTTCTGGGGCGCGCGGGGACGCCTGAGGAGCGCACATGGGCAGTAACGCAAACTACACCCTGGTGGGCGCCTTTGTGCTTCTGTTCGGCGCCGGTCTGCTGGGTTTCGCCTACTGGCTGACCCAGCACGGTGGCGAAGAGAAGTACGACACCTATCAGGTCTTCATGGATGAATCGGTTTCCGGCCTCACCACCAACGCTTCGGTAAAATATCGCGGCGTGGAAGTGGGCCATGTCACCAAGATCGAGCTGGACCCCAATAACCCGGAACGGGTGAGGTTGCTGCTCCAGGTCCGACATGGCACACCCATCAAGGAGGACACTCACGCCACCCTCAGTTTTCACGGCATCACTGGGTTGGCCTACATCGAGCTGATGGGCAGCAAGGGCAACGCACGCTTGCTCAAGCCCTCCGTCAACGGCGAGCCGCCCACCATCCCCTCCTCGCCCTCCACCTTCACCCGTCTTGATGTCGGCCTGAGCGCGCTGGTGGACAAATCCACCGATGCGCTGGATCGCGTCAACCGTCTTCTTAGCGACGAAAACCTGGCCAACTTCTCCGGCCTGCTGAAGGACACCAGAGCCATGATGCACGGCGTGCGGCGGGTGGCGGAAGGGCTGGATCGTCAGATGGACAACCTGCGACAGATGGTGAACAACGCCATCTCCATGGAAGAAAAGGTCTCGCAGGCGTTCGACGACGTACAGGACGCTTCCAAAGAAGTGGAACAGCTTTCAAGGGAGATTCGCGGCACCTACATTCCGCTTGGAGAGGAAGCACGCCAGATTCTTTCCCATGGATCGGAGATCGCCCAGTCACTCTCGGACGATTTCGGCCTGGTGCTGGAAGAGCTGCGGATGACGCTGGAAAAGCTTCAGTCCAACCCGGGGGATCTGCTGTTCAGCCGCAGCAAGCCCCGCCCCGGCCCTGGAGAGGAAGCGTTCAAATGAATCGTCTGTTCGCGCTGCTTGGATGCTTGTTGCTGGTGGCCGGCTGTGCCACCCGGGAACTGCCGGCGCCAAAGATCTATACCCTGCGACCATTGCCACCGGCGAAGACAAAAGTTCTGCAACCGAAAAAGCAGGTGGTGTTGAAGATGGCGTCCATCACCAGCATCCGCCCCTTTGCCACCACCCGCATGCTCTACACGGAAAAAGGTATCGACCAAAACAGCTTTGCCTTCAGCCGCTGGAGCGACGCCCCCACCCGCCTGCTGCAACCCATCCTGGTGGAAACGCTGAGCCGCAGCGGACTCTATCGCGCGGTGGTGCCGCCGGGAACCGCGTTGCACAGCGACCTGCGGCTGGAGGGAACACTTCTCGATTTCAGCCTGCACATGGA
>JALVUB010000139.1 GCA_027023915.1 Sedimenticola sp. | reverse complement strand
ATTTGCCGTACAAGATTTCCGGGTCGATAAGCACTTCGCCGGTGACCACCACCCGGTCTCCTTCCACCTTGCTGAAGAAGCAGCTCCGGCGCCCGCTGTGACAAGCCGGCCCCTGCTGATCCACCAGCAGCAGCAAGGTGTCGCCATCACAATCAAAACGCAGCTCCTTGAGCCGCTGCACCTGGCCGGAGGACTCACCTTTTCGCCACAATTTCTTGCGTGAGCGCGAAAAGTAGCAGACCCGGCCGGTGGCGAGAGTCTCTTCCAGAGCCTCGCGGTTCATCCACGCCAGCATCAGCACCTCGCGGCTGTCATACTGTTGGGCGATGGCCGGCAACAGGCCGTCGGCGTTCCAGGGCAGGGCCGCAAGCACCTGGGCCAGCGGCACGGAATCTCCCACCCCCATGGCTTCCAGTTCCTTCCATAGTGCCATTACGCTTACTCCATCAACCCCGATTTCTTCATGTCGGACACCACCAGACGCGCCAGGCCGCGCACCACTTTCTCCGGCGAATCGGGATTGAAGCTCTCAACATTTCCCGCCCATATGAGTTTCTTGCTCCCCACGGCAAAAACCCGGGTTTCCAAGGTGACAACGTGGTCCGTTCTAACGTATCCAGGCCTGACCACAGGTACCCAGACCTGATGGTAGTACCCGTAATACCCCATCCCCCAAGGGTAGGCTGGAACCCAGTCGGTGCGCGGGGGTACATGAGTCTTGCGTTTGTCCACCCCCTTGAAGGTGGTAATCAAAACCGCATCGGCGCCGGTTTTGCCAACTATTGCTTTGAGCCTGGCTTCATCATCCATCCGCTCAAGATCAGGCATGACCGTATAACTGGCAACGCCCTGCCTGCCCATGGCGTTCAATGCGCCGACATATTCATCCTCGAACATGCGGCGCGTAAGGTCGTCCCTGAACACACCTATCACCAGCATTTTCTTTATGGGTGGCCCCTGGTAACCAGGGTCATGCCACCGGGTCACCAGGCTGGTACCGGTGGAACACGCGGAAAGCGCCAGGAAAACAAAAACCCATGAAAAACGTCGGAACGATTCAACCATCTTCATGCTCCCACTCTGGCAGCTACAGCCGGAGTAAAATGACCCGGGTGCAGTTCGCACGTCACATATCCCGCGAAGATAACGCACAATCCACCGGTCCGCCACAGCCTTCCAGCAACAGAACAACAGACAATGCCCAACACACCACTACAGCAACGCATCCTGCGCCAACGCACGCTTCTTTACAACATGCTGCTGGACCCCATGCGACGGGCGGCGCGGCGCTGTGCGCGTGAATGGGACAACAAGGCACGGCTCGACGCGGCATTGGAGAAAAGCATCAAGCAGATCCCTTACTGCACCTATCTCTACGCCACCGGCCTGAACGGGATACAGATCAGCGCCAATGCATCCCAGACGGGCCTCATCGCCGAGGATTTTGGCCGAGACCGTTCCGAGCGCCCCTATTTCAAGATGCTCGACCCGGACAAGGAGATGTTCCTCTCCGGCGCCTACATCAGCCAACGCGCCGGTCGCCCCTCGGTGACGGCTCTGCAGAAGGTGTACGTGGATGGCGAGCACCTGGGTTACCTGGGCGCCGATTTCGACCTTCGCGACCTGCCCATCACCAAGGATCTCTACACCGAGCCGGGCCGCTGGCGGCAGATCAAGGGTGACCCGGTCATCCGTGCCCAGGTGTTCCAGCAATGCCGCATCCAAAGCCGCCTGGACGACAACATCGACCTGGTGCTGCCGGTACTGGAAGAGCTGGTCTCCGAGCATGGTGTCTATCAACTGGAGATCCATTTCTCCTCCAGCCGGGCCACCGTCTGGTTCCTGGACGACCCTTACCG
>JALVUB010000138.1 GCA_027023915.1 Sedimenticola sp. | reverse complement strand
CCAGGTCGCGCCCGGCACCGGTGAGCAGCGCGTCCAGGTACTCCACGAAAGGGGTGACGACCAGCTCGTACCCCCAGGTGGCGTAAAGATCCAGGAGACGACGGCGCAGTCCCTCCAGCCGACGCGCCTGTGCCGGAAGGAACTCGTCCACCCCATCGGGAAGCAGCCAGTGTCTTTGCCGTGTCGTCATCTCACCAGGTAGAGCAGCCCCACGCCGATCAACATGCTGACCAGACCCACGCGCCGCACCGTGGCGTCGTCCATCTGGTCCAGCATCTGCAACAGATGACGATAGCGCTGTGGATTGAGAAAGGGAAGAATGCCTTCCAGCACCAGCATGAGCGCCAAGGCCGCGAGAAAATCCTGCCAGTCCATTCGTGAATCCGTCCTGCCGAGGAGCCGGTTTCCACCCCTACTCCGTTCCCTTGCGGTTGCGGAAATAGCGGAAGAACTCGGAATCGGGATTCAGCACCATCACCCCGCGGCCGTCTCCAAACGCCTTGCGGTAGGCCTTCAGGCTGCGCCAGAAGGCATAGAACTCGGGGTCTTGCTGGAACGCCTTGGCATAGATGTTGGCAGCCTTGGCATCCCCTTCACCACGGATCTTCTGGGCGTCGCCGTAGGCTTTGGCCAGAATCTCGGTCTTTTCCCTGTCCGCCTCGGCGCGGGTCTTTTCCGCCACCTGGGCACCCTCGGCCCGCAGCTTGCGCGCCTGTTTCTCGCGATCGGTACGCATCTGTTCATAGATGCGGTTGCGGGTGCGCGCCGGCGGGTCGATGCGCTTGATGCGCACGTCCACCACCTTGATGCCCAGATCGGAAGCGTTCTTGTCCGCCTTGCCGGTAAGCACCTGCATGATTTCTGCGCGCTCGCCAGAGATCACCTCATTAATGGTGTGCTTGCCGAACTCATCCCGCAACGCGGCATTGACCCGTTCGGACAACCGACGGGATGCGGTCAGCATGTCGCCACCGTTGGTGGAGCGATAAAAGAGAGAAGCGTCATCGATGCGCCACTTCACGTAGGAATCGACCACCACGAAACGCTGCTCGCTGGTGGCGAAATGTTCCGGCTTGGCGTCCAGCGTCTGCAAGCGGCCATCCAGTTTGACAACCGACTGGATGAAAGGCACCTTGAAATGAATGCCCGGCTTGAAATCGGCGGCGACGATCTTGCCCAGCCGCAACAGCAGGGCCGTTTCGTACTCCTGCACCACAAACAATGAAGAACCGAGCAGCAGGGCAAGAAGGACGGCAACGGCACCCAGCAGCATGCCACGGGATGAATTCATCTTTGGTTCCTCCTCCTGCCGCGATTCACCTCACGCCGGCGTTCCAGGGCACGTGACGCCTCTTCCACCGCCTTGCGCGCGTTGGACTCCGCCTCCAGGCTCTCAAAACCCGGCAGCGCCTTGTTGGCCACCGCCTTGGGACGCGCCTGACCCAACAATTTCTCCAATGGCAACAGGGTGAGATTGCCCTGCCCCTTGGCATCCACAATCACCTTGCCGGTGTTGGCCAGCACTTCCTGCAGGGTATCCAGATAGAGACGTTGGCGGGTCACCTCCGGCGCCTGCCGATACTGTTCCAGCAGAGCGAGAAAACGCTGGGTTTCACCTTCCGCTTCCGCCACCACCTTGGCCTTGTAGGCCTGGGCGTCGGCCTTGATGCGGGAAGCGGCGCCATGAGCGCGGGGAACGATATCATTGGCATGGGGCTCGGCCTGATTCTGCACCCGGTTCTTGTCGGCCATGGCGCGGATAACATCATCGAAGGCATCTTTCACCTCTTCCGGCGGCTTCACGTCCTGAATGTTGACGCTGTCCACCACCAAGCCCGACTGATAACTGTCCAGCAGCTTCTGG
>JALVUB010000137.1 GCA_027023915.1 Sedimenticola sp. | reverse complement strand
CGAACTGGCGCGCGAGCGCGACCCCCACCTGATCCTCACCGTGGACAACGGCGTCTCCAGCATCGAGGGGGTGGCGCGGGCGCGTGAGCTCGGCATCCGGGTGGTGGTCACCGATCACCACCTGCCTGGCGAACGGCTTCCCGAGGCCGACGCCATCGTCAACCCCAACCTGCCGGGGGACCCGTTCCCGGCCAAGTCCACCGCCGGGGTGGGGGTGGCCTTCTACCTGCTGCTGGCGGTGCGCGCCGAGCTGCGCCGGCGGGGCTGGTTCGATACCCGGCCCGAGCCCAACATGGCCGAGTGGCTGGACCTGGTGGCCCTGGGCACCGTGGCCGACGTGGTGCCCCTGGAGCACAACAACCGCATCCTGGTCCACCAGGGGCTGCGGCGCATCAACGCCGGCCGTTGCCGGCCCGGCATCCTCGCGCTGCTGGAGGTGGCCGGGCGGGACCACCGCACCGTGCGCGCCCAGGATCTGGGCTTCGTGCTCGGGCCGCGCATCAACGCCGCCGGGCGACTGGACGACATCTCGGTGGGGATCGAGTGCCTGCTGGCCGACAGCCTGGAGACCGCCCGCCCTCTGGCCACCGAGCTGGACAGCCACAACCGCGAGCGGCGCCGCATCGAGGAGGAGATGAAGCGCCAGGCCGAGGCCCATCTGGAGAAGCTGTCCCTGGAAGAGGAGACCCTTCCCTGGGGGCTCTGCCTCTACCACGACGACTGGCATCAGGGGGTCATCGGCATCCTTGCCTCCCGCGTCAAGGAGCGCTACCAGCGGCCGGTGATCGCCTTCGCTCCGGGCGGGGAGGGGGAGCTGAAAGGCTCGGCCCGCTCCATCAGCGGACTCCACGTGCGCGACGCCCTGGACGAGGTGGCTGCCTCCCGCCCGGGCCTGGTGAAGAAGTTCGGCGGCCACGCCATGGCCGCGGGGCTCACCCTGGAGGCCGGGCACTTCGATGCCTTCGCCGAGACCTTCGACCAGGTGGTGCGCCGCCGCCTTCAGCCGGAGGATCTGCAGCCGGTGATCCTCACCGACGGCGAGATCGAGCCCCACCACCTGGGCTTGGAACTGGCCGACGCCCTCGCCGCCGCCGGCCCCTGGGGTCAGGGCTTCCCCGAGCCCCTCTTCCACGGCGAGTTCGAGGTGGTGCAGCAGCGGCTGCTGAAGGAGAAACACTGGAAGCTCGTGGTCCGCCCCACCGGCGGCGACATCCTCATCGACGCTATCGCCTTCAACCTCGCCGACCAGTTCCCCGACTCGCTCCCCTCCCGCTTGCGGCTGGTCTATCGGTTGGAGCGTAATGAGTTTCGGGGCACCATTTCCGTGCAACTTCAGGTGGTTCACATGGAGGTGGAAAGGTGAGATCCACGCCCCGCCAGAGGAGTTCAAGGCAATGAAGATCAAGTATTTTGAGGATACCGATACCGCGCTGGTTGAACTGTCGTCGAACGAAGTGGCGGAGACGAGAGAGATCAATGAAAACGTTCTGGTCGATCTGGATCGTCATGGAAAAGTGGTGAGTCTGACCATAGAACACGCATCAGAGCAAGCTGATATGTCCGAACTCGCATTTCAGCGGTTTGGAATGCAAACGAGGGGTCACAAACGAGGGGTCACAAACGAGGGGTCAGGACTTGCGCTTTGCATGACTGCTCAGCTTAGAGGACCGTCCGGTGACGTGTGGCATGTCGGCGAGTGCAGTGCCATACAATGCAAAACTCAAGACCTGACCCCGTTCCGACCCACAAAACTCAAGACCTGACCCCGTTCCGACCTTGACCCCGTTCCTGCGTGACCCCGTTCCGACCCGTTCCCTGCGTTCCCTGACTGTGGAAATAGGGGGCACGATTATGGTTCAGGAAACCGAATCACATTGGATACAGTTTTCTCCGTAATCCGCTCCCGCCGTCTGAGCACCCGGCTCAAAGCTTGTTGTCCTTTGACGACCATCTCCAAGTCACCCACCCGGTGGTTGCTGCGCACGAAATCGCGCCAAAAGGTGATTTCCGCCTCGATCAATTCCAGCGTCTCAGTGTTTTGCTGTTTTTCAAATGCTAGTTCCATGAACATCACTTTAATGTCGGGGGGCAGAAAAAATCTTGATAAACAGCGCCAATCGTTTGACAGAACGCGTCATAAGTGAAAAGCTAGGAGTGATTCAAACAAGGAGTGCTTCATGGCTTTGACCTACCTCGCTCCGGCATTGACCTTGGTGTTGGAGGTTGCGCGCCGGAATGGAGTGGATCCAACACCGCTATTGCGGGATCTGGCCATTGATCCTGGACGTATCGACGATCAGAACTATCGGTTGAGAATCGAGCAGGCAGTGGCTTTGCAAGCCGCTCTCGAAAAGCAACTTCCACAGAGCGCGTCATTAACGCTGCATGAGATATGGAATCCCAACGCCATGGGGGTGTTAGGCCATGGTTGGCTCACCAGTTCCACTTTACGTTCTGCTTTTGAACGGTTGGAGCGGTTTAGCCGGATCGTTACCGAAGGGATAGATGTTGTCGTCGTGGAAGAGGCTGTGATGGATACGCCTGTGGTTTCTATGAAGGCAAATTTTATCGAGCCGGACAAAGCGCCTTTCCTGCGGATGAGTGGCACCCAGGCGATCCTGCTGGCCATGTGCCAGGCCCTGGCTGGGCGGGATTTCCATCCGCTGGAGGTGACCCTGGCCCACGCCGCGCCGGAGGAGAGCGGCCCCTGGTTCGCCCTGTTCCAGTGCCCGGTACGGTTCGGCGCGCCCCGGTGCTGTTTCTCCATTGCCGCGGAGGTGGCCGACGCGCCCCTGGCGCCGGTGCCGGCGCAGCTTGCGCAGCTCCACGACCAGCTGATGCTGGACTACCTGGCCGGCATGGAGAGCAGTGACCTGACGGAAAAGGTCAAGGCGGTCATCGTGGAGCTGCTGCCATCAGGCCAGGTGACCGATGCCAAGGTGGCGCACGAGCTCTTCATGACCCCGCGCACCCTGCAGCGGCGCCTGAAGGAGAGGGGCACCACCTTCAAGTCCCTGCTCACGGAGGTGCGCCACGAGCTGGCGACCCACTATCTCCGGGACGGGCGCTATTCGCTGTCGGAGATCTCCTACCTGCTGGGCTTTTCGGAGCTGAGCGCCTTTTCCCGCGCCTTCAAGCGCTGGGCGGGGGTGGCGCCCAGCGCCTATCGCGCGGGTTGATGGTGGTTTGACAGGAACCGTCATTAGGCATCAACATTATCACCATATGATGATGTAACTGATGCCTGTTGTCTTGCTGGACGAACCTCATGCGTACGACACTGAATATCGATGACAAGTTGCTGGAGGAGGCGCAACGATTGACCGGGTTGTCCGAGAAAGTGGCCTTGGTGCGGGAGGGTTTGCGCGCCCTCATCGAGCGTGAAAGCGCCCGCAGGCTGGCGAAGTTGGGTGGCAGCGAACCCCAGTTGAAACCTATTCCACGGCGTCGATCCGATTCCCGATGATCCTGGTCGATACGTCGGTCTGGATCGAACATCTGCGCAAGGGAGATGACAGGCTGGCGGCGTTGCTCAACAGCAGTCGAGTGGTCATGCATCCATTCGTTACCGGAGAGTTGGCCTGTGGCAACTTGCAGAATCGAGATACCTTGCTCCGCTTGTTTCGTAATCTGCCCCAGAGCCCTGTAGCCACCCATGGAGAGGCGCTGCATTTCATCGAACAACGTGCGTTGATGGGTAAAGGGATCGGTTTTATCGATGTACATCTGCTGGCTGCCGTGGCGCTCGACGGAAACATGCGTCTTTGGACCAGGGACAAGCGGTTACACAACATTGCCAAGGAGCTGGACCTGGCATGGAATCCACTTTCGTGAACGGGGAATTCGCAGGCCTTGAGAAATCATCGTGTAGAAGCGGTATCCCCGCCGCGAATGCGGGGGTATCGTTGTACGGCAGCAGGTTTTTATGCCGTTTCTCTGTGTTCTCTGCGCCTCTGTGGTGATTTTCCAAGATGACGTGGGAGTCGTCTCCTTTTTGGGCCTTTGTGACGGGGGAGGGATGAGAGAGGTAGACGAAGAGGGCTTTGCCATCCGCCCCAACAAGAGTGCGCTCAAGCGCGAACAGGCGCGGGTGAGGGCGTTGGTGGTGGCGCTGCTCGACTGTCCGGAGGAAGAGTGGAGCCGGATGGGTCTGGGCGAGCCGCTGCAAAAAGAGCTGCGGCTGGCGCGCGGCATGAAGGCTTCGGGGGCGCGCAACCGGCAGATCAAGTTCATCGCCCGCCTGCTACAGCAGGACGGCCTGGAAACGGCGCGGCAGTGGATCGAACAGCGCGACCAGCGCCGGGCGGAGGAGCGGCGCCGCTTTCACCAGCTGGAGCAGTGGCGCGAGCGGCTGGTGGAGGAGGGGGATGTCGCGCTTGGTGATTACCTGGCCGGACATCCCCAGACCGACCGCCAGCAGCTTCGGCAACTGGTACGGGCTGCCAGGAAGGAGCGGGAGACAGGCAAGCCCGCGGGTGCCGGCAGGAAGCTGTTCCGTTTCCTGCGTGAAAACGATCATGAACAACACCGGTCTGATGGGTAACCGGTTGGGCAGAATCCTGCCCATCTGCTAACTTTACTCTTAGCCGAAACAAGAACCACAATCTGGATGCAAACCGACTCCCGCCCTGTCTTTCTCAACCTCGTGCAGATCCGCCTGCCGGTGCCGGGGATACTGTCCATTGCCCATCGCGTCAGCGGCGTGGTGCTCTTCCTGGCGCTGCCGTTTGCCATCGGCCTGCTGGAGCTGGGGCTGTCGGGCGCAGCGGGTTTCGAGCGGGCCAAAACGCTGCTCGCCGCTTTTCCTGTCCAGGTACTGCTGTTCCTGCTGCTCTGGGCGCTGGCCCACCATCTGCTGGCCGGCATCCGCTACCTGTTCATCGATCTCGACCTGGGGGTGCAGGCGCCCGGCTATCACCGCAGCGCCTGGTTGGTGCTTCTGGCCGCGCCGGTGGTGGCGGCGCTGGTGCTGGTGGGGTTGGCGCCATGAGCCGGGGACTGTCGGGCTTCCGCGCCTGGCTGTGGCAGCGGGCCACGGCGGTCTATATCTGGCTGTTTACCCTCTATCTGGTCTGGCATTTCCTGGCGGCGCCGCCGGCAGATGTGACCGCCCTGCGGGCCTGGCTGGGCGGGCCGGCGGTCTGGACCGGGGTGGCCATTTTGGGCCTGGCCCTGCTGCTCCACGCCTGGATCGGGGTGCGTGACGTGCTGCTCGATTACGTCAAGCCGCCGCGCCTGCGGGTGGCGCTGCTGGGGCTGGTGCTGCTCTACCTGCTGGCCAACGGCCTGTGGCTGGCCCGTGTGCTGCTGGAGGTGGGATGAAACCCGAGAAGCGCCATTTCGACGTGCTCATCATCGGCGCCGGCGGGGCCGGGCTCAACGCCGCGGTGCAGCTCGCCGGCAGCGGCTTGAAGGTGGCGGTGGTCTCCAAGGTCTTTCCCACCCGCTCCCACACGGTGGCCGCCCAGGGCGGGGTCAACGCGGCCCTGGGCAACGTGGAGAGCGACCACTGGCACTGGCACATGTACGACACGGTGAAGGGCTCGGACTGGCTGGGCGACCAGGACGCCATCGAGTTCATGTGCCGCGAGGCCATTCCCACCGTCTACGAGCTGGAGCACAAGGGGGTGCCCTTCTCGCGCCTGGAGAACGGCCGCATCTACCAGCGCCCCTTCGGCGGCCAGAGCCGCCATTTCGGCAAGGAGCAGGCGGCCCGCACCTGCGCCGCCGCCGACCGCACCGGCCATGCCATTCTTCACACCCTCTACCAGCAGAGCCTGAAGGCGCGCAGCCACTTCTTCAGCGAGTATTTCGCCATCGACCTGCTGCAGGACGCCGAGGGCGCGGTGACCGGCGCCCTAGTGATGGAGATCGCCAGCGGCCAGCCCCTGCTGCTCTATGCCCGCGCCACCCTGCTGGCCACCGGCGGCTGCGGCCAGGTGTTCCGCACCACCTCCAACGCCCACATCAACACCGGCGACGGCCTGGCCATGGTGTTGCGGGCCGGTTTTCCGCTCCAGGACATGGAGTTCTTCCAGTTCCATCCCACCGGCGTGGCCGGGCGCGGCATGCTTATCACCGAGGGGGCGCGCGGCGAGGGCGGTTATCTCATCAACAGCGAAGGCGAGCGCTTCATGGAGCGCTACGCGCCCCACGCCAAGGATCTTGCCAGCCGCGACGTGGTGGCGCGCGCCATCGTCACCGAGATCAAGGAAGGGCGCGGCTGCGGGCCGGAGAAGGACCATGTGCTGCTCAAGCTGGACCACCTGGGCGAAAAGGTGGTGGCCGAGCGGCTGCCGGGGATCCGCGAGACCTCGAAGATCTTTCTCGGCATCGATCCCGCCTTCGAGCCCATCCCGGTCTATCCCACCGCCCACTACCTCATGGGCGGCATTCCCACCGACCGCTTCGGCCGGGTGGTGGTGCCGGCGCGTCACGGGCCGGAGGAGGCGGTGCCGGGCCTCTACGCCGCCGGCGAGTGCGCCTGCGTTTCGGTGCACGGCGCCAACCGGCTGGGGGGCAACTCGCTCCTCGACATCCTGGTGTTCGGGCGCCTCTCGGGGCTGGAGATCCTGGAATACCTGCGCGAGAACCCACATGCGCGGGTGACCGACAGCGCCTCGGAGGAGCGCGCCATGGCCCGCTTCCAGCGTTTCGACCGCGGCGGCGACGGTATCGGCGTGGCCGAGCTGCGCGCCGAGTTCCGCAGGGTGATGGAAGAGCATGCCGGGGTCTTCCGCACCGAGGAGATCATGGCCGAGGGGGTGGAGAAGGTGAAGGCGATCCGCGACCAACTCGACGAGGTGCGCCTGCGCGACACCAGCCGGATCTTCAACACCGCGCGGGTGGAGGCCTTCGAGCTGGAGAACCTCATCGACACCGGCATGTCGATGATCCTCTCCGCCCTGGCGCGGCGCGAGAGCCGCGGCGCCCACTCGCGGCCCGATTATCCCGAGCGGGACGACCGCAACTGGCTGCGCCACACCCTCTATTTCCGCGAGGGGGACCGCCTCGACTACAAGCCGGTGCGCACCCGGCCGCTCACGGTGGAGTCCATTCCACCGAAGGAGAGGGTCTACTGATGGCCGGGCTGATGGAATTCCGCATCTGGCGCTACGATCCCGAGCGCGACGCCAGGCCGCGCATGGAGTCCCACCAGATCGAAACCACGCGCGGCATGATGCTGCGCGACGCCCTGCTGGAGATCAAGCGGCGAGACGAGTCCTTCGCCTTCCGCCACTCCTGCGGCGAGGGGGTGTGCGGCTCCGACGCGGTGAACGTCAACGGCCGCAACCGCCTGGCCTGCATCACACCCCTGGCCGAGCTGAAGGCGCCCGTGGTGGTGCGTCCCCTGCCGGGGCGGCCGGTGATCCGCGACCTGGTGGTGGACATGAGTCGGTTCTACCGCCAGTACGAGGCGGTGGAGCCCTGGTTGCAGCGCGCCGATCCCTTGCCGGAGAAAGAGGTGCTACAGACGCCGGAAGAGCGGGCCCGGCTCGACGGTTTGTGGGAGTGCATCCTCTGCGGCTGCTGCTCCACCTCCTGCCCCTCCTTCTGGTGGAACCCCGACAAGTTCCTCGGTCCCCAGGCGCTGCTGGCCGCCTGGCGCTTCCTCGCCGACAGCCGCGACCAGGCGCAGGATAAACGCCTCGACGCCCTGGACGGCCCCTACAAGCTGTTCCGCTGCCACACCATCATGAACTGCGTCGACGCCTGTCCCAAGCACCTCAATCCCACCCGCGCCATCGGCCACATCCGCGAGCTGATGCTGAAAAAGTCGGTATGAGTGGCGAAGAGTTGCGGCGGCTGGCCTGGCAGTGCCGGCGCGGCATGCTGGAGCTGGACGAGTTGCTGGGGGCCTTCCTGGAGCGGGAGTACCCGGCCCTGGACGAGGAGCTCAAGGGGGTTTTCCGCCAGTTTCTGCAGGAAGGGGATACCGATCTCTTCACCTGGCTGTTCGAAGCGCCTGCCCAGGCGCCGGAGCGCTATGCGTCGCTGGTGGCGAGAATCCGTGGCGCGGGCGCTTCCTCCTGCTGAACCCGGTATAATCCCCGCCCCCAAACCCCACGCTCCCGTCCCATGGCAGATTTGCAAAGTGAAACGGCCCGCCGCCGCACCTTCGCCATCATCTCCCACC
>JALVUB010000136.1 GCA_027023915.1 Sedimenticola sp. | reverse complement strand
GCAACAGGGCGTTCATCTCTTCCAGGGTAAGCCTGCGGTTGGCCCGCACCGATCCGTGACAGGCCATGGTCGCCAGCACGGCGTCCATGGCCGCCCGCAACCGCCGGGAGTCGCCGTGTTCCGCCAGCTCCGACAACAGATCGCGCAGCAGTTGCTCAACGTCCGCCCCTTGCAGCAGGGCAGGTATGGAACGCACCACCAGGGTTTCGCTGTCGAGCCGCCCCACCTCCAGTCCCAGGCCGGCGATGACGCTCTGATGGGCCTCCGCAAGCTCCGCCTCCGCCGGCGAAACCTTCACCGGCAGCGGCACCAGCAGGGGCTGGCTGCGCACGCCCTGATTGTGGTAGGCGGTTTTGAGCCGTTCGTAAGTGATGCGTTCGTGGGCCGCGTGCATGTCCACCAGCACCAGCCCGGCCTCATTCTGGGCCAGGATGTAAACGCCATGAAGCTGGGCCAGGGCATAGCCAAGTGGCGGTGCTTGCTCTTTCTCATGACCTCCGCCCTTCTCTTCCTCCACCAGCGGCGCCTGCCACTGGAAACCGGCCCGATAAGCCGGCGCGGGGGGTTCGCCCAACGCCAGGGCAGAGGGCTGGAAGTGGCTCCACCCCCGATCCGATGCCCCGCCGCTGCCAGGAGGCGGCGCCTTGGCCGCCGGCTGGTCAACAACAGGCCGCGCCACCTGATCGGCGGGCCGCAGATCGGCAATCACCTGCTGCAATGTCCGGCGGATGAAATCGTGCACCAGGCGGCTGTCGCGAAAACGCACTTCGTGCTTGGTGGGATGGACATTGACATCCACCAGACGCGGGTCGATCTCAAGATAGAGCACATAGGCGGGCTGGCGGCCATGGTAGAGCACGTCGTCGTAGGCCTGACGCACCGCATGGCTCACCAGCCGGTCCCGCACCAGGCGGCCGTTGACATAAAAATGTTGCAGATCGGCCTGTGCCCGGGAGAAGGTGGGCAGCCCCGCCCACCCTTTCAGCGCCAGCCCCGCCGCGGCATGTTCCAGCCACAAGCTGTTCTCCACGAAAACAGTGCCCAGCAGGGCGGCCAGACGAGCCTCCCGCGCCGCCCTTTCCCCAGCGGCCCGCAGCGCAAAACGCTCCCGGCCGTTGTGACTCAGGCTAAGGGCCACGTCGAATCGGGCCAGGGCCAGACGGCGCATGAGCTGCTCGATGTGATGAAACTCGGTTTTTTCGGTTTTGAGAAATTTCCGCCGGGCGGGCACGTTGTAAAAAAGATCGACCACATCCACCGTGGTGCCCACCGGATGAGCGGCGGGCGCCGGCTCCGCATCCCCCCCCGACAGCCGCCACCCCTGCTCTTCCCCGGCGGCGCGGGAAGTGACCGTCAACCGGGAAACTGAGGCAATGCTGGGCAGCGCCTCGCCGCGAAAGCCGAGGGTGACGATACCGTCGAGATCGGACAGGGTGGCGATCTTGCTGGTGGCGTGACGGGACAGGGCCAGCGCCAACTCATCGCGCGCAATGCCGCAGCCATCGTCACGCACGCGGATGCGCTTGATGCCTCCTTGCCGGATATCCACCTCGATGCGCCGCGCGCCCGCGTCCAGACTGTTCTCCACCAGCTCTTTGACCACCGAGGCGGGCCGTTCCACCACCTCGCCGGCGGCGATCTGGTCGATCAGGCGGGAAGGAAGCTGTTGAATCCTGGGTTTCATGGCAGCGAGCATAACCGAGGCGGCCCAACCAACAAAGAAGGGGGCCGAAGCCCCCTTTGGCACAAGGCAGCGGCGGGATTATTCCCCCTCGCCCACCGCCTTCATGCTGAGCCGGATGCGGCCCTGCTTGTCCACCTCCAGCACCTTGACCTTGACGATGTCGCCCTCGGAGAGCTTGTCGCTCACCTTCTCGACCCGCTCGTCGCTGATCTGGGAGATGTGGACCAGGCCGTCCTTGCCGGGCAGGATGTTGACGAAGGCGCCGAAGTCCATGATCTTGGCCACCTTGCCCTCGTACACCTTGCCCACCTCCACATCGGCGGTGATAAGCTCCACCCGCTTGCGCGCCAGCTCGCCGGCGGCCTTGTCCACGGAGAAGATCTTCACCAGGCCGCTGTCGTCCAGGTCGATGGTGGCGCCGGTCTCCTCGGTGATACTGCGGATGGTGGCGCCGCCCTTGCCGATGACATCGCGGATCTTGTCGGGGTGGATGCGGAAGGAGATGATGCGCGGCGCGTGCTCCGACATCTCCTCGCGCGGGGCGGAGATGGCCTTGTTCATCTCGCCGAGGATGTGCATCCGCCCTTCCCTGGCCTGATCCAGCGCGATCTGCATGATCTCGCGGGTGATGCCGTTGATCTTGATATCCATCTGCAGGGCGTTGACCCCCTTCTCGGTGCCGGCCACCTTGAAGTCCATGTCGCCCAGATGATCCTCGTCACCCAGGATGTCGGTGAGCACCGCGAACTGGTCGCCCTCCTTGATAAGCCCCATGGCCACACCGGCCACCGGTGCCTTGATGGGCACGCCGGCATCCATCAGCGAGAGGCTGGTGCCGCAGACCGAGGCCATGGAGGAAGAACCGTTGGACTCGGTGATTTCGGAGACCACGCGGATGGAGTAGGGAAACTCCTCCGGGCTGGGCATCACCGCCAGCACGCCCCGCTTGGCCAGCCGGCCGTGGCCGATCTCGCGCCGCTTGGGGCTGCCCACCCGGCCCGTCTCGCCCACGCAGAAGGGCGGGAAGTTGTAGTGGAGCATGAAGGGCTCGCGGTAGGAGCGGTCCAGGGCATCGACGATCTGGGCGTCGCGCTCGGTGCCGAGAGTGGTGACCACCAGCGCCTGGGTCTCGCCCCGGGTGAAGAGAGCGGAGCCATGGGTACGCGGCAGCACGCCGGTCTTGATGGTTATGGGACGCACCGTCTTGGTGTCGCGGCCATCGATGCGCGGCTCGCCCGCCAGGATGCGGCCGCGAACGATGCGCTTCTTGAGTTTCTCGAAAGCGCCTTTTACCTCGTCCTCGCTCCATTGCGGCTCGTCACCGGCACAGAGCTTCTCCACCAGGCCAGCCTTGATCTCGTCCAGACGGCCATAGCGTTCCAGCTTGTCGGCAATCTTATAGGCCTCGGTCACCTCGGCCTCCACCGCTTCCGCCACCTTGGCGGCGAGCGCTTCGTCCTCAACGGGAGGCTCGAATGGCCAGGGTTCCTTGCCCACCTCCGCGGCCAGCTCCTTGATGGCCTGGATAGCCACCTGCATCTGCTCGTGGCCGAAGAGCACCGCGCCCAGCATCACATCCTCGGGCAATTCGCGCGCTTCCGACTCGACCATGAGCACAGCCTCTTCGGTGCCCGCCACCACCAGATCGAGATCGGTGATATCACTCAGGCCGGTACCCGGCGGGTTGAGGAGATACTCGCCATTCTTGTAACCCACGCGGGCGGCGGCGATGGGCCCCTGGAAAGGCAGACCGGAGATGGCCAGCGCCGCGGAGGTGCCGATGAGGGAGGGAATCTCGGGATCGACGTAGGGGTTGTGGGACATGACGGTGCAGATCACCTGCACCTCGTTGGTGAACCCCTTGGGAAAGAGCGGACGGATGGGCCGGTCGATGAGACGGGCGGTGAGGATCTCCTTCTCGGATGGGCGCCCCTCACGACGGAAAAAACCGCCGGGAATCTTGCCGGCGGCGTAGGTCTTCTCCTGGTAGTCCACGGTGAGAGGGAAGAAGTCCCGCCCCTCGATCGCCTCCTTGGAACCCACCACGGTACATAGCACCACGGTGTCACCCATGTTGACCATCACGGCGCCGTCGGCCTGGCGGGCGATCTCGCCCGTCTCCAGCGTCACCTTGTGATCGCCGTACTGAAATTCTTTCTTGATTGCTGTCACTTGAAATTCCCGCTGTCAGTTTGAGAAATCAACGGCGCAGGCCGAGTCGCTTGATAAGTTCGCGGTAGCGTTCCAGATCCTTCCGCTTGAGGTAGTCCAGGAGCTTGCGACGGGAGTTGACCATGCGGATCAGGCCCCGGCGTGAATGGTGGTCTTTTTTGTGCTGTTTGAAATGTTCCGTCAGATCGTTGATGCGCCAAGTGAGCAGGGCCACCTGCACCTCGGTGGAGCCGGTGTCGTTGGGCCCCTTGCCGTACTCTTCGATGATCTGCTTTTTGATCTCTGCGCTCATTGCCATGATGTTTCTCCTTTAATTAAAGAAGGTTTTCGCCTCGTGGCGCCATCCGACAATGAGCTCAGACAGCACCGGCGCAACGGAAAAAGGCCGGAGTGGCCGGCCGTCGGGGTGCGGATTATCCTATATCCGCTCTTATTTTGCCAGAAGGCGTCGGGGCGCCACCCGGCCGTCATCATCGATCTCGCCCACGCCGATGAACTGGCCATCGACATCGTAGATGCGCACCCACCCCTCGATGGGGGCCTTGGGCACCAGCACCGGCTGTCCCTGTCTGAGATAGAAAGTCAGGTCGGGCCCTAGCCGCACCTCGGGCCATTGCGCCAGTCCGGTATCGATGGGCAGCAGCAAGGCATCCAGCCCGGCAAGCCCTTCCCCTTCCCGCTTCTTCTCCAATGTCTCCAGCGTCACCATGCCCTCTTCGCCGTAGGGACCGACGCGGGTGCGCCTCAGACCCACCACATGGGCGCCCACGCCCAGCGCCTTACCGATGTCCTCGGCCAGGGTGCGAACATAGGTGCCCTTTGAGCAGTGAACGCGGATTTCGAACTCTGGATTGTCGAAGGAAAGGAGTTCCAGCTCATGAATGGTGATGACGCGCGGCTGGCGTTCCACCTCAATCCCTTCGCGGGCCAGCTTGTAGAGCCGCTCGCCATTGTGCTTCACCGCCGAATACATGGGCGGAAGCTGTTCGATCTCGCCCTGGAAACGGGGCAGCACCGCTTCCAGCGCCTCCCGGGTGAGATGATCCGCCGGGTGACTCTCGATCACCTCCCCTTCGGCGTCGGCGGTGGTGGTAACCTCGCCCAGTTTCACCCGCACCAGATACTCCTTGTCGGCGTCCAGCAGGAAAGCTGAGATGCGGGTGGCGCCACCCAGGCAGATAGGCAACAAGCCCGTGGCCAAAGGGTCGAGGCTGCCGGTATGTCCCGCCTTGCGGGCACGAAACAGCCTTTTGACCTCCTGCAAAGCGGCATTGGAGGTGATGCCTTCGGGCTTGTCCAGCAGCAGAATGCCGCTGATGTCACGCCCCTGGTGCCTGCGCCTACGCCTCGCCATCCCTCTCCTCCTTGCGGTCGGCCGCCACCGCCTGCTCGATGAGCGCCGAAAGGCGCTGCCCCTCCTCGATGGAGCGGTCATAGATAAAATGGAGTTCCGGAACGTTGCGCACCTTGAGCACCTGACCAAGCTGCCGCCGCAAAAAACCGGCGGCCCTCGCCAAGATTTCCTGGAAACTCTCCGCCCCTTCGGGATCGAGCAAGGTGAAATAGACCTTGGCGTGGGAAAGGTCGCGGGTCACCCGCACCTCCTGCACTGTGACCCCGGCCAGGCGGTGATCCCTGGCATTCCGCAGCAGCAGCGCCAGTTCGCGCTGCATCTGGGCGCCGAGCCGGTCGGCACGGTTGAACTCTTTCATTTCCGGCTTACAGCTCCCGCTGAACCTCGGTGCGCTCGTACACCTCAATCTGATCCCCGGGCTTGATGTCGTTGTAGCCCTTCACCGCGATGCCGCACTCGGTGCCCGCCTTCACCTCGGTGACGTCATCCTTGTGACGGCGCAGGGATTCCAGCTCGCCCTCGAAGATCACCACGTTGTCGCGCAGCACGCGGATGGGGTTGTTGCGCTTGACCACGCCATCCACCACCATGCAGCCGGCCACGGCGCCAAACTTGGAGGAACGGAACACCTCGCGCACCTCCGCCAGGCCGATTATCTCTTCCCGCACCTCGGGCGAGAGCAGACCGGCCACCGCCTGCTTCACGTCGTCGATCACCTCGTAGATGATGCTGTAGTAGCGCAGGTCGAGGCCGTGTTCCTCGATCACCTTGCGGGCGGCGGCGTCGGCGCGCACGTTGAAGCCGATGATGACGGCGTCGGAGGTGACCGCCATGTTGGCGTCCGACTCGTTGATGCCGCCCACGTTGGCGGCGACGATGCGCACCTTGGCCTCGTCGGTCTCGATCTTCTGCAGCGCCTCCTTGAGCGCTTCCACCGAACCCTGCACGTCTGCCTTGATGATAAGGTTGACATAGGCCACCTCGCCCTCGCCCATGCGCGAGAAGAGCTGGTCCAGCTTGGCCGCCTTCTGCTCCGAAAGGCGCTTCTGGCGCATCTGCTCGCGGCGCATCTCGGCCACTTCGCGCGCCTTCTTCTCGTTGGGCAGGGCCACCAGCTCGTCGCCCGCCGCCGGGGTGCCGGAAAGCCCGAGCACCTGCACCGGCGTGGAGGGGCCCGCTTCCTTCACCGACTTGCCGTTCTCGTCGAACATGGCGCGCACCTTGCCGTACTCGGCGCCGGCCACCACCACGTCGCCCCGCTTGAGGGTGCCGGACTGCACCAGCACCGTGGCCACGGGACCGCGCCCCTTCTCAAGGCTGGATTCGATAATGGCCCCCTGGGCGGGACCGGTCTTGGGCGCTTTCAGCTCAAGAATCTCTGACTGCAACAGAATGGCGTCCAGCAGCTCGTCGATGCCTTCGCCCGTTTTGGCGGAAACCTTGATGAACTGGGTGTCGCCACCCCATTCCTCGGGCACCACCTCCTCGGCCACCAGCTCCTGCATCACCCGGTCGGGCTGGGCATCGGGCTTGTCGATTTTGTTCACCGCCACCACCAGCGGCACTTCCGCCGCCTTGGCGTGCTGAATCGCCTCCTTGGTCTGCGGCATGACACCGTCATCGGCCGCCACCACCAGAATGATGACGTCGGTCACCTTGGCGCCACGGGCGCGCATGGCGGAAAAAGCGGCATGGCCGGGGGTGTCGAGAAAGGTGATGTCGCCATGACCAGTGTGCACCTGGTAGGCACCAATGTGCTGGGTGATGCCGCCGGCCTCGCCCTCGGCCACCTGGCTCTTGCGGATGTAGTCGAGCAGGGAAGTCTTGCCATGGTCCACGTGGCCCATGATGGTGACCACCGGCGGGCGCGGCTCGGGCTCTCCCCTGGCCTCCTGATCGATGGAGGCGAGAATCATCTCTTCCACGTCCTCGGCCTTTTCGAACACCACCTTATGACCCATCTCCTCCACCACCAGGGCGGCGGTGTCCTGGTCGAGGGACTGGTTGATGGTGACCATCATGCCCATCTTCATAAGTTCCTTTATCACCTCGGATGCCTTCACCGACATGCGCTGGGCCAGCTCCGAAACGGTGATGCTCTCGGGCACCTTCACTTCCCGCACGACGGGCGCGGTGGGTTTCTGGAAACCGTGCTCCGTCTCCACCGGAGCGGTTTCACGGCGGGCCTTGCGCCCCGCCTTGCGGCGGCCGCTCTTGCCGGCGGACACGTGCAGCTCCTTGCGGCGGCCCGCCTCGGCGCGCCGCTTGGCCTTCTCCTTCCGCTCGCGCGCCTCCTGCTGGCTCTTGCGCTGCTCCTGGGCGCGACGGGCCAGTTCCAGGTCGCGCTGACGCTGGGCCTCCTCGGCCTCGGCCCTCAAGCGGGCCTCTTCCTCCGCCTTGCGGCGCGCCTCTTCCTGACGCCGCTTCTCTTCTTCCTTGCTGCGCAGATACTGTTCCTGGGCCTCGCGACGAGCGCGTTCCAACTCTTCCGCCTTGCGACGCGCCTCTTCCTGCTCCTGAAGCTTGCGCCTGGCCTCCTCGGCCTCGCGCAACAGACGTTCCTTCTCTTCCTCGCTCTTATCGGCGCCGGGCACATAGGTGCGCTTGCGCTTTACCTCTACACTCACGGTTTTGGCGGTACGCGCGGCCCGCTTCGCACGCCCACCAGCCGCCGGCTGCTTGATGGTGGTGGTGGTCTTGCGCTTGAGCGTCACCCTGGCCGGTTTCTTGGCCTCTTTCGAGACTCCTTCCTTGCCGTGACGCTGACGTAGATGGTTAAGCAGCGCCAGCTTCTCCTGGGTGCTGATGAGATCATCACCCCCTTGTTTCTCGATCCCGGCCTGGGCCAGTTGTTCCAGCAACCGCTCTACGGGAATGCCCACATCCGCGGCCATCTGGTTGACGGTGATCTCGCTCATGCCGCTACTCCTCTGTTA
>JALVUB010000135.1 GCA_027023915.1 Sedimenticola sp. | reverse complement strand
TCGAGGTGCCCTCAAGTTTTTTCCCTGCCGGCCGATCCTGATGACAGGAACCTTGTTCAACAGGATCGGGGTAGGAACCAATGAGTCTGCATCAGCCAGTGGAAGCTCCGGCTGAACCGGCCGGAGATGACGAAAATCTCCAACATTTCCGCGACATACTGCTGCGTCTGACTTTTGCCGCCCAGGGTTGGGACAGCCGCCTGGACGTTGCCCTGGCGCGTCTCCAGGATCAGTTGCGCGGCCATCGCGGGCTCCCCAACCTGAAAACCCACGCGGAAACCCTCTACCGCGCCCTGATGCTGGCTGAGGACAACAAGCCGGTCCGCAACCCGGCGCAACTGCTGGTCAAGGCCTTCGGCAACCTGCCCCTGCCATCCGAATTTCAGCCCCGCTGGCAGGCCCTGATGGAAGAGGCCGGCGGCAGCCGCAATGAACTCCACTCCCTGGATGCCCTTGAACAAGCGGCCGCGCTGCTGTCAGAAGCCCTGAAGGCCACAAAAAAAACGGGGGCTGGCCGCAAGCCGGGACTGCTGGCCTCGCTGTTCGGGAACGTCGCCAATGGCGAAGCCGGTTCTCAGGAATTTTTGAAAGCGGTTCAACACCGCCTGCTCGAGTTGATCGGCACTCTCTGCCCACCACCCAGCCTGCAAGATGACATAGAGGCGTTGAAGGAAGAGGTAGGCGGCGGGCTCACCACAGAAAAAATCCCGGAGATCCTGGAGCGGATCAACCTCCTGATTCAGGAGATCAGGGGCCATGTGGAGCGCGAGCGGCTGGAGCTGGAAAAATTCCTGGGCCAGCTCACCAGCCGTCTGACACAGATTGAAAGCGCGCTGGAGGCGACAGACGACAGCACCAACGAGGTGTTTGCCAGGCGCCGCGAGCTGGACGCCGAGATCGACGCCCACACCAGGGACATGGCGGCAAGCGCCCGTGATGCCACCGATCTGGGCGCGTTAAAAGAGATGGTGGAACAAAGAGTGGACACCATCCGCAAGCGCATGGAAGAGCACCAGCAAATCGAACAGAAACTGGTGGAGCAGAAAGACAAGGAGATGGCCGACCTCAAGGCCAAGTTGAACAGCCTGGAAGAAGAGACCCAGACCCTGCGCACCCAGGTGCGGGAAGAGCGCCACCAGGCCTTTACCGACGCGCTCACCAACCTCCCCAACCGATTTGCCTACGAAGAACGAATGGCCCAGGAGTTCGAGCGCTGGCAGCGCTACGGCTCGCCCCTCTCCCTGCTCATTTTTGACGTGGACCATTTCAAGCGGATCAACGACACCTACGGCCACAAGGCGGGAGACAAGGCGCTGCGGATCATCGCCAAGGAGCTGGCGACCGGCATCCGCAAAACCGATTTCATCGGCCGCTACGGCGGCGAGGAGATCGTGATCCTGATGCCGGAAACCAATGCCGAACAGGCACTGATCGCGGCGGAAAAGCTTCGCAAAAAGGTGGAACAGTGCGGTTTTCACTTCCGTGAGAAAAAGGTGACCATCACCGTCTCCTGTGGCCTGAGCGAGTTCCGCCAGGGTGACTCTCCGGAAAGCGCTTTCGAACGCGCCGACAAGGCCCTTTACGAAGCCAAGAACCAGGGCCGCAACCGCTGCGTGGCCTGCTGATCCCGCCTTTAGAAATCGGCCTCCATGTCGATAAAAGAGAAGACCACGGCATCCGCCATCACCGGAGGTTCATGAAATGGATCTGGCAACTTTGATCGGTTTCCTCGGCGCCATGGGGGCGATCATCGTCTCCATCATGCTGGGCGGCAGTTTCAGCATATTCATCAACGTTCCCAGCATCATGATCGTGGTGGGCGGCACTTTCATGGTCACTTTGATGAAGTTTCCCCTTTCCTACACGCTGGGGGCCTTTGGCGTGGCCATGAAGGCCTTCATTCACAAGGCCCAGAAACCGGAAGAGATCATCGAGCAGAGCATCGAGCTGGCCAACATTGCGCGCAAGGAAGGCCTGCTGGGGCTGGAACAGGTGCAGGTGGAGAACCCTTTCCTGAAAAAGGGCATCGAACTGCTGGTGGACGGTCATGACGCGGAATTCGTGCGAAAAATGCTCTCCAAGGACATTAACCTGACCATCGAACGCAACGAAGACGGGGTGGCCATTTTCAAGTCCATTGGCGACATCGCGCCCGCCATGGGGATGATCGGCACCCTCATCGGGCTGGTGCAGATGATGTCCAACATGGACGACCCCAAATCGCTGGGGCCGGCCATGGCGGTGGCACTGCTCACCACCTTCTATGGCGCGGTCATCGCCAACGCCATCGCCCTGCCCATCGCCGACAAGCTGGCGATCCGCAGCAAGGAGGAAAGAATCAACAAATCAATGATTCTGGAAAGCGTCTCCGCCATTCAGGAAGGCATGAACCCCCGTGTCATCGAAGGCATGCTGCGCACCTACCTGCCGGAAGGTGACAAGGGAAAGGCCAGCAAAGCCGCTTGAAAAACAACCCCTGAGCAGCCATGAGCGACGATTGCCAACAACAGAAATGTCCAGAAGGCACCCCGGCATGGGTGATGACCTTCTCCGACCTGATGTCGCTGCTGCTCTCTTTCTTTGTGCTGCTGTTCTCCTTTTCGGAAATGGATGTCGAAAAATACAAGCAGGTGGCTGGCTCTATGAAAGAGGCTTTCGGTGTGCAGCGACAGGTGAAAGTAAAAGATCCGCCCAAGGGAATCAATGTCATCGCCCGCAACTTCTCGCCGGGGAAAACCAAGCCGACACCGTTCAACCAGGTGAAACAGTCCACCGCGGACGACTATCACCAGTATCCGGTGCTGGGCGAATCGCCTTCCATTCCTTCCCAGGAAGCCAGGGAGATCAAGAAAGAGAGTGAAAAAATCCGCCTTGCCCTGGAAAAAGAGATAGAGCAGGGGCTGATCGAGGTGGAAACACGTGGCCGCAAGATCATCATCCGCATCCGTGAAAAGGGCTCCTTCCCTTCCGGCAGCGCGCAGATGATCCGCCCTTTCCGCAAGGTAATCAAGAAGATGGTCAAGGCGCTTAAACAGGCCACCGCCGGAAAAATCGTGGTGGCGGGACACACCGACAACGTCCCCATCCACAACGGCCGTTTCCGTTCCAACTGGGAACTTTCCGCCTCCCGCGCTGTGACAGTTATCGAAGAGCTGTTGAAAAGCGGAAAGTTCGACAAAAAGCGTTTCAAGATCGCCGCATTTGGCGATACCAAGCCCATTGCTCCCAACACCACGTCGAAGGGGCGGGCAAAAAACCGCCGCGTGGAAGTAACGCTGGTGTACGGCAGGGACAAGGAAAAGAAACCCGATTCGGCAAAAAATCAGGAGAAAAACGATGGCTGACAAATGCAAGGCAGGCAGGGAGCGGCGCAGTTTTTTCCGTATTCAGGATCAGATCTTCCTGACCTACCAGATCATGGACGAGGAGGAGTACCTGGAGGAGAAGAACAAGGCTTCCAACAGCAGGGTGAACGCCTTCAATCTGAAGGCCCAGTTCGCCGCGCTGGACCGGTCCATAAAACCTGTGATGCGCCGCTTGGAATCCCGCTCCAAGGATCTGGCGGAGTATCTGCAGGCCATCGACGACAAGCTGGAGATGCTGGCGGAAGTGCTGTTCCAAAGCGAAACCGGCCTGGACGATCTGCCCAGCCAGGAGGTGAACATCAGCGCTGGCGGGCTCTCGTTCGAGGTACAAAACCCCATCGATGCGGGCCGCATACTGAAGTTGCGCATGATGTTCCCCTACACCCGAATCGGCATAGAGTCCTTCGGCCGGGTGGTCTATTGCCAGCCATCCGGCGAACAGGCGGAATCGGCAGGCTTCCCATTCCGCGTGGGCGTGGAGTTCAAGCACATGCGGGTTCAGGACACCGACCTCATCATCCGTCATGTGCTCTGCAAGGAACAGAGCCTGCGGCGTCACGACATCTGCAGAGCGATGGGAAAAGGATAATCAGCGGTTGAGACCGTACTTGCGCATCTTTTCCGCCAGTGTGGTGCGCCGCAATCCCAACAACTTGGCGGCATGAGCCACCACGCCACCCGACTCTTCCAACGCTTCTTTGATAAGGCTCTGCTCCAGCTCTGAAATGTAGGATTTCAGATCGAGTCCTCCCGGTGGAATATGGGGCACGCAGTCCGTCCCCATGACGGCGGCAAAACTGCTCTCTTGCACCAGCTCCGCTTCAACGCCCTCTTCCACCACGACGCCGCTTCGATATTTGGCAGGCAAATCCTTCACCTGCACCAAGCCGTGGGGAAACTGAATGGCCAGCCGCTCCATCAGGTTGGCCAGCTCACGCACGTTGCCCGGCCAGTCGTACCGGGAGAGAACCGCGATGGCCTCTGGCGAGAGATGCACGCCGCAGTTCTTCTCGTTCTCCATCCTTTCGTTGAGCTGAACGATGAGCAGGGGCAGATCCTCAACCCGTTCCCGCAACGGCGGCAGTATGATGGGAAAGACCTCCAGCCGATAGAAGAGATCCTCGCGGAACTTGCCTTCACGCACCATCTCTTCCAGGTTGCGGTTGGTGGCCGCCACGATTCGTACGTCCGCTTTCAACTGGCGGTTTCCCCCCACCCGCTCATAGGTACGGTCTTCCAGCACCCGCAGGAGCTTGACCTGCATCTCCATGGGCATTTCACCAATCTCGTCGAGAAACAGAGTGCCCCCTTCGGCCATGGCGAAACGCCCTTCGCGAGCGGTAAGCGCGCCCGTAAAAGCGCCTTTTTCGTGACCAAACAGCTCTGATTCGAGCAGATCCTTGGGAATGGCGCCACAGTTTACCGGCACGAACGGCTTGCCCCTTCGCTTGGAGTAATAGTGAATGTTGCGCGCCGTCACCTCCTTGCCGGTGCCCGATTCGCCCATGATGAGCACATTGGCCTCGGTGGGCGCCACCTGATAGATCTCGTTACGGATCCGCTGTATGGCCGCGCTGCTGCCGATCAGGCTGCGAAACAGATGTGGAGGCCGCCGCCCCTCCTTTTCCGCAGGCGGCCTGTGTTTTTTGCGCGCTTGTTCCAGCGCCTGTAAAAGCTGTTCCTGGTTCAGCGGAAGCTGAACCAGGGGCCAGTCACGAGGGTAATTCAGCAGAATGGGCGGCTCGCCTTCGGCGGGTGGTTCGAAAAGCACGACCGGCAGCACATGGGGCGCGTTCTTTTCCACCATGTCGGCCAACGCTTTTTGTTCCCCCTCTTCCAGGGGACGCGCGATGACAAGGGTCAACAGATCCCCCGGCGGTGACCCGAAAAAGGTTTCAAGCTCTTCTTTCGAAGCCACGACAAACACTTCGTGGCCAAGAAATTCGAGTATGGTTTTGAGCCCGTGATCGTCTGTTTCGTTTTCGGTATAAATTACTACCGATTCTGACACTGTTTCTCTCCCTCCTGAATTATGGGAAGCTCTGATAAAAGCCTTTCATGGCTTTATCAGTGCTCGCCGCGCCGCAAACGCGGTTTGCGGCTAGCTCCAAAATCAATAGCTTGGGGCCACTGATTTTGCCGGCACATCCATGTGCCGGAGGAAGGTCTGAATTTTTCAGACCTTCCCATGCGAGCTGGCGCATCCGTTCAAAAAAGGCTGGAAAACCAAGTCTTTCTTGAAACCTTTGCTCCAACACCAGAGCCTCCCCTCAATTCCCGAACCTGGCATCCTGCAACACGACTTTATTAAGCTGGAATTGATCGCAGGCTCCGTGAATTTTTTCTTGTTTTCTAGTCTCTTCCAAAAGGAAATTCAAGTTTAACACCTTGTTAAGGACATTTTAAGAAAACTCTGTTACAGCCCGAAATGACATTGGTCATGGTTCCCAACCGCCGGCTGTCGGCCAACGCGGGCTATAATCTTTGTTCGTCAGACATTCGAAAAAGGCAAAAGCCCCCTTGTCCCGCAAAAGCGAACGAACCCGGCAGCGTATTGTGGAAGCGGCCAACCGCCTCTTCTATCACAAGGGCTATCACAACACCTCGTTTACCGATGTAGTCAACGCCTCCGGCGTTCCCCGGGGCAACATCTACTATTACTTCAAAAGCAAGGGAGAGATATTTCACGCCGCCATGGCCTATCGTCTGGGCCGTATCGAGCAGATGCTCCAGTCATGGACAGAACGCTACCCCACTCCACTGGAAAGACTCAAGCGTTTTCTTGATCTTCTTCCCGACAGCGCCGACGCCCTGCTCCAATACGGCTGTCCCATGGGCACCATCAACGCCGAGCTGGCAAAGAACGACCCGACGCTTCATGCCGAGGCCAGGGAAATGTTTTTGCGTTTTGAAGACTGGCTTACCGATCAGTTCGCCGAACTGGGCTACGCCGGTCGGGCGCGGGAGTTTGCACGCAGACTGCTGGCCCGGGGCCAGGGGATCAGCATGGTCGCTCATGTCTATGGCGACCGGCGCTTTTTGATGCGGGAGACCAAACTGCTCCACCACTGGCTCGAGCAATTGGCATCGGGAGAGGATCAGGCCGAATTTTGATAAGCACCAGACTCGGGCATCAGATCCATGGCGCATTTGCAGGAAGCCCGGTTGCGCCCTTCTCTTTTGGCCTTGTACAAGGCCAGATCCGCCATGCGGATCAACCGCTCCGAATCCTCGCCCACCCGGGCCGGGCGGCAGGCCACGCCCACACTCACTGTCAACGGCAGGGTTCCAGCCTGTTCCCGCACCGCCTTGACGATCCGCTCCCCTGTTTTGCAGGCCAGTTCAACGGTGCCACCAGACAAAAGCAAAACGAATTCATCACCACCCAGACGCGCCGCAAGATCCCCTGGCCGCCGCGCATGACTGGAAAGCACCTTGGCCACGCTCTTGAGCGCCACATCCCCGGCGGCGTGACCACCAGTGTCGTTGATCTCCTTCATGTTGTCGATATCCACCTCCAACAGACAGAGCGCCCGTTCCTCGCGCAAGGCGCGGCGCCACTCGCGATTGAGGTGGGTGAAGAAAGCACGCCGGTTGGCGATACCGGTCAGACTGTCGCTGGTGGCCGCCACCTCCAGCTCCCGCTGCATGAGAAAAGCCTGCCGTTCCTGACGTTCCATAAACCAACCCGCGTACATAAAAATCAACAAAGCGGAAAAGTAATAGAAGCCGCCTGCCGCCAACTGCGCCGACGATGCCGAGCCCGCCACGAAGGTGATTCCCAGATAGATGACGTAATTGAGAAGCGCACCTGCGGTGGGCCAGGTCATGCGGGTGCGCCAGAACACATGAGAAAACACCAGCACCAGCATCAGACCGTAAAAATAGAGGTTTTCCTCCCCTGCCGGCATGTACAGGTTCATCAGGCTGATGGTGATGCCCGCCGCCAGCATGGCAGCCATTACAACGGGACCGGAATAACGCTTGCCAATGCGGGGAATGAATTGAAATCCCAGAGCAACCAGAATCAGGGGAAGCCCCACCAGGTAACGAAGATGCCACAATGCAGCCCATCCCTTGGGCAGCACCATGACATCCACGATGCCAAACAGGATAAACAGCAGAATGCCGGAGATGGCCGCAACGGTGTTCTGCAACCAATATTTTTCCGCCAGATGCCTCTGGAACTGCCATTCGAGTTCCGGCGGTTGAAAACGGCCAATGTGCAAAGGCAGCTTCACAGGGCTTGCCTCCGGGGTTATGGCGGAAAAAGCAACAACTCCCTGTACTTCCCCTCCATCATCTGGCGAGCTTGACGCAAAAGGAGATTGCCGTCAACACCTCCCAATACATGTGCCGCTTCTTCAGTTTCCGCCACGGCCTCCGCGTCCAGCAGGCGGAGCAGCAAAGTCAAATGTCCTTTCTGGGTTGAAATCCGCCTGGGCATCAAAAGTCCCTGCCGTCGGCGTGCCGCCGCTTCCATCTGCAACTGGCGTCGTGCCTGTTCCATCTGCGGCTTAAGGGGTAGCGAAAGATCAAACAGCAGCGCCACGGCTTCAGGCCGGTTCAATGCCTTCTGGTTCACCTCTTCCACCTGTGGCAAGGGTTCCATCTCCATGGGCCGCCAACTCAGCCGGCCTTCTCCTATGGGATCATCATCCTCCGGGTCCGGCGGAAACTTGTAAAATCCCCAGCGGGCACCCATGGCACATTCGATCAACACCTTGTCCTGGTCAACCCGGCAGTCACCCTGTTCACATTCATCCACCGGCACCCAGGCT
>JALVUB010000134.1 GCA_027023915.1 Sedimenticola sp. | reverse complement strand
CCGCCATCCGCAAGGCGTTGGCTGTTCAGAATTGACCGGTGCGAAGCAGCACCAGGGTACAGGCTTCTTCCCAGGGGATGCCGGCGGCATCCAGCGCCTGTTGCACGGACGGGGATTCGGTGCCCGGGTTGAAGATCACCCGGCCTGGGCGGGCGGCCACCATGGCCTCGGTCAGCGGTTGCAGACGGGCCGGCCCCACATAGACGGTCAGGGTGTCGATGGGTTTCTCCACCGCTTCCAGGGATGGCGCCGCCGGCAGCTCTTCGATCTCCTTCTGTTTGGGGTGGATGGGCGTCACCCGATAGCCCTTTTCCTTGAGCAGGCGCACCGCCTGGTTGGCGTAGCGCTCGGGCTTGGGGCTGGCGCCCAGAACGGCGACATGGTGGTTGGCGGGGTTCATGGTGCTGTTGCTCTCCTTTGTCTGGAAGCCATTGTAACCCGCCTGGGGTAGAATCCGCGCAGGTGCCAATTTTTCGAGAGAACCGTCCATGAACCTTGCCATACCGTTCCATGTCCTTGCCGCGGTGATCTGGGTCGGGGGCATGTTCTTTGCCCATCAGTGCCTGCGTCCCGTTGCCGCCAGCCGTCTGGAGCCGCCCCAGCGGTTACAGCTCTGGGTGGGGGTGTTTGGCCGCTTCTTTCCCTGGGTGTGGGGTTGCGTGGCCACCATTCTGGCCAGCGGTGTCTGGATGATCTTCAGCGTGTATGGTGGCATGCAGGGGGTGGCCCTTCATGTTCATCTGATGCTGGGCATGGGGCTGGTGATGATGGGTGTCTTCTTCTATGTCTTCTTTGTGCCCTACCGCGCCCTGCGCATGGCGGTCGAAGCCGAGGACTGGTCCGAAGGGGGGCGCGAGCTGGCCAGAATCCGCAAACTGGTGGGCTTCAATCTGCTGCTCGGCTTGGCCACCATCGCCGTGGCCACCGGCGGAGTCTATTGGCTTCAGGCGTAATCGAAGGGGTTTTTGGTTCTTTTGCACGGCATCTGAAGCGCTTCGGGCTCGGGCAGGTCGATGCGCAGGGCGGTGAGCCTGCCGCCCCACAGACAGCCGGTGTCTATGCCCCATGTGTTTTCCGCCACGTTGTAGCCCAGGGTGGACCAGTGGCCGAAGACGATGCGCTGGCCGCGGGTGCGCCTTTCCGGGTGGAGGAACCAGGGTACATATTTCTTCTTCTGCCCCTTGGGCGGCCCCTTCAGCTTGAGCTTCAGTTTCCCCTTGCGGGTGACGAACCGCAGCCGGGTGAAGCAGTTGGTGATATAGCGCCAGCGGTCCATGCCGGCGAGTTCCGGGTTCCAGCGGTTGGGCTTGTTGCCGTACATCTGCTGAAAGAAAGCTTGGTGTTCCGGCCCTTGCAGCACTTTTTCCACTTCCCTGGCGCAGGCGATGGCGGTTTCCAGATCCCACTGGGGCGGCAGCCCGGCGTGGATCATGGTGAAATCCAGGTCAGGGTCGTGATGCAGCAGGGGGCGGTGGCGGAGCCAGTGGATCAGCTCGTCGCGGTCTGGGGCCTGGAGTACCGGCAGCAGCTCCTTGTCGGCGGAAAAGTGGTGATCGCCGTGGGCCAGCGCCAGCAGATGGAGATCGTGGTTGCCCAGCACCACTGTGGCATTGTCGCCCAACCCCTTGATGAAGCGCAGTACCTCCAGGGAGCGGGGCCCCCGGTTTACCAGATCCCCCACGAACCATAGGCGGTCCCGCGCGGGGTCATACCGGAGCAGTTCCAGCAGCCCCAACAGTTCGTCATGGCAGCCTTGAATGTCGCCGAAGACCCAGGTCGCCATTCAGCGTTTGCCCGTTTTCTTCTTGGTGGTCTTCTTTTTGGCTGTGGTCTTCCTGGTGGTGGCGCCGGTTGCTGTCTTTTTGGCCGTTGCTTTTTTCTTGGCGACCTTTTTC
>JALVUB010000133.1 GCA_027023915.1 Sedimenticola sp. | reverse complement strand
TCCCAGGGGGACCCCTGGGACACCCAGTCGGACATGTTCATGGCGGCGGTCGGTGGCGTCAGCGCGCTGCTTCTGCTGTCGAAATGGCACGACAGGCAGTTGCAAGGGTTAATGTCGCGGGAAGCAACGGCCCGCTAAGACGAACGGCGGTCGGCACCGGACGGGAAAAACTCAGGCCACGTCGGACAACAGCGCCAGCATCCGGTTGTTCTCTTCAGGCGAGCCCACGGTAAGGCGCAAGCAGTCTTGCAGCAGGATATGGCTGCCGTGGAGCTTTTTCACCAGCACGCCACCGGCCTTCAGTCCTTCAAAAACCGCGTCCGCCCGTCCTGGCGCGGCGCGCACCAGGATGAAGTTGGCCTCGGAGGGGATAGGCTCGATGCCCGGCATCTCCGCCAGCGCCCGCTGGAGCCGCGCCCGCTCGGCGCGGATGGCGGCGGTCTGTTCCCGCAACACCGGCCACCCCTCGGTGAGGGCAAAGGCGGCGGTGACCTGGGTGAGGACGTTGATGTTGTAAGGAAGACGCACCTTGTTGAACTCTTCCAGCCAGGCCGCCGGGCCGGCCAGATAGCCCAACCGCAGCCCCGCCAGCCCCAGCTTGGAGAGGGTGCGCATCACCACCAGGTTGGGAAAGTGGCCCAGCCGGTTCATGAAACTGTGGTCGGTGAAGGGGCTGTAGGCCTCGTCGATCACCACCAGGCCGGGCGCGGCCTGGATCACCTGCTCCAGTTCACCCTCATCGAAAAGATTGCCGGTGGGGTTATTGGGGTAAGCCAGGAAAACCACCGCCGGCTGGTGGCGTTCGATGGCGTCCAGCAGCGCCGCCAAGTCGAGGGAGAAATCGGCCCGCAGCGGCACGCCCACATAATCCATGCCGCAGAAGGTGGCGATCATGCGGTACATGACGAAACCCGGCTCCACCGAGAGCACCGTCCGCCCGGGCCGGGCCAGGGTGAGGGCGATGATCTGGATGATCTCGTCGGAGCCGTTGCCCAGCAGCATCGCCATTCCTTCCGGGATACCCATCACCCGCCGCAGCACGGTCGTCAGCTCCCGCCCCTCGGGGTCGGGATAGCGGTTCACCTCCACCTGGCGCAGCCGTTCCAGCCAGGCCTGCTTGAGCGCCTTGGGCCAGCCGTAGGGGTTCTCCATGGCGTCGAGCTTAATCAGCCCCGACGACTCCTGGACGTGGTAGGCAGCCAGCGCCCGGATCTCGGGCCGCACCCAGTTCTGAACGAGATCGCCGGCGCTCACGGTTTCAGACGGTACTCGGCCGAGCGGGCGTGGGCGGTGAGCCCCTCCCCCCGCGCCAGGGCGGAGGCCACCCGGCCCAGGGTGTCGGCCCCCTGCTCCGACACCATGATGAGGCTGGAGCGTTTCTGGAAGTCGTACACCCCCAGGGGCGAGCTGAAGCGGGCGGTGCGGCTGGTGGGCAGCACGTGGTTGGGGCCGGCGCAGTAGTCGCCCAGAGGCTCGGAGGTGTGGCGACCCATGAAGATGGCCCCAGCGTGGCGGATCTTGCGCGCGTAGTCGCGGGGGTTCTCCACCGAGAGCTCCAGGTGCTCGGGGGCGATCTGGTTGGCGATGGTGGCGGCGTCGTCCAGATCCTTCACCTTCACCAGGGCGCCGCGCTCGCGCAGGGCGGCGGCGATGATCTCGCGCCGCTCCATGGTGGGCAGCAACTCGTCGATGGCTGCCTCCACCTTGTCGATGAAGGCCGCGTCGGGGCAGAGCAGGATCGCCTGGGCGTCTTCGTCGTGCTCTGCCTGGCTGAAGAGATCCATGGCGATCCAGGCAGGATCGGTTTTGCCGTCGCAGATCACCAGGATCTCGGAGGGGCCGGCCACCATGTCGATGCCCACCTGGCCGAACACCGCCCGCTTGGCGGTGGCCACGTAGATGTTG
>JALVUB010000132.1 GCA_027023915.1 Sedimenticola sp. | reverse complement strand
CAGCCAGGCACCCTGGCGGGTCTACAACATCGGCAACCACCAGCCGGTGGAGCTGGAGGATTACATCTCCACCCTGGAGAAGGCGCTGGGGGTGGAGGCGAAGAAGGAGTACCTGCCCCTGCAACCGGGCGACGTGCCCGACACCTACGCCGACGTGAGCGACCTGATGCGGGATTTCGGTTACCAGCCCAACACGCCGCTGGAGGAGGGGATTGGGCGGTTCGTGGCCTGGTACCGTTCCTACTACGCCTGATAGCCCTTGCTTGGCTTGCGCCCGGTTGGAAAAATTTCATCCGGCTGTCGTATAGTGCCATCCATCACCATTTGCGCCTTTTCCCATGACCGACCGTTACGCTGTCATTGGCAATCCCATTGAGCATTCTCTTTCCCCCCTCATTCACGGCGCCTTTGCGCGGCAGACGGGCGAGGCGTTGGTGTATGACAAGATTCTTGGTGATCTTGAAGGGTTTGAAGAAGATGTACGCCGTTTTTTTGCGGAAAAGGGGAAAGGGCTCAATGTTACAGTTCCTTTCAAAGAGCGGGCCTGGCGGTTGGCGGACAAGCTCTCCGACCGGGCCCGACGGGCCGGCGCGGCAAACACGCTGCTGTTGGAGGAGAAAGGCGGGTTGATGGCCGACAACACCGACGGCGTGGGTCTGGTAAGGGATCTGGCGGAAAATCAAGGATTCGATTTTACCGGCAAGCAGATATTGCTTGTTGGTGCCGGTGGTGCTTCCCGTGGGGTTGCCTGGCCCCTTTTGGAACAGAATCCCGCCGGGTTGGTGATCGCCAACCGCACGTCTTCCAAGGCGGAATCTCTGGCCGATGCGTTGCGGGCTCAGGGGGCAGAGGTGGAGGGCTGTGGGCTCGACGCCTTGGCGGGCCGGAAATTCGATCTCATCATCAACGGTACTGCCGCCGGCTTGAAGGGAAAGGTGCCTGCCATTCCCGATGACTGTCTGGCGCCAGGTGGCTGGATCTACGACATGATGTACGGTACTGGAGCCATGCCTTTCGTGAGCTGGGGCAAGGCTCACGGCGCGGCCCGGGCTTTTGACGGCTTGGGCATGCTGGTGGAGCAGGCTGCCGAATCCTTCTATCTCTGGCGGGGTGTGCGTCCCGACACCCAGCCGGTCATCGAAATGCTGCGCGCCGGCTGAGGGCCATTCGCCACATCAACAGGAATATGAAATCGTGAACCACAAAACAGCCGTTGCATTCATTCTCTTCGTCACCACCCTGCTGCTGGCTTCCGCCGGTTGCAGCGAGCAGCAGAAGGCCAAGCGGGCGGTGGCCAACTTCGATCTGCTGGCTCATGTGCCCGCCGATACCCCTTATGTGGCAGCCGCCAGTCGTCCGATGCCGAAAAAGCTGAGCCGCCATTTGCTCAAGGCTGCCGCCATGCAGTTCGATGAAAAGAATTTCGAGGCTTTGGTGGAAACGGGAAAGAGCGGCGATTCCGGCATGAGGCGGCTGGTGCGCCTGGCCATGGCCGTCGATCGGGAACTGAAGGACAAATTGAGCCCCGAAGGCTTGGCATCACTGGGTTTTCCCGTCAATGGCCGTAAGCTGGTTTACGGCCTTGGCGTGCTGCCGGTAGTCTGGATCGAGATTCAAGATCCTGACAAAGTCGGAGCCTTGCTTGATCGTATCGAGCAGCGTGCCGGCGAGCATTCCCAACATCTAAAGCAGGGCAATACAAAATATCGCCGCTATGATTTTGGCAAGCTGACCTTGGTTACGGCGGTGAAGGCGCGCTATCTGGTGTTTGCCCTGCTGCCTGCTGCTGAAGAGAAGAGTTTTCTGCCCCTGGCCCTGGGTGAAGAGCATCCCCAGAAAAGCCTGGCCGACGGCAACGCTTTTGCCAAATTCAGCGTCGGCCATGGTTTCAAGGGTTATGGAGAAGGCTATATCGATCTGGCGCGTCTCGTGGAGATGCTTCAGGGCGGGGCTTCCGGCATCAACCGGCAGGTGCTGGAGGCGCTGGGCTACCACCCCAAATTGCTCTCGGAGGGCTGCAGAAAGCTGTCTCTCTATCTGGTGAGCGCCATGCCCCGCCTGAGCTTCGGTTATACCGAAGTGAGAGATCACGGCTACGATGCCGAGGGGGTCTGGGAAGCCTCGCCGCAAGTGGGCAACTGGCTGCAACAGATGGCCGCGCCAGTGCCAGGCCTGGGCAAGGCGGAAGGCGCCATGGCCAGTTTCGGCCTGGGGTTGGATCTCGCCAGGGTGCGTGATGGTCTGAGGGCGCTGCTGGCGACAGTGCGTAAACAGAGCGCACAGTGCCGGAAAGTGGATGACCAGTCGGTGGCCCAGGCGATGCAATCGATCAATCTGGTGTTCAATCCCTTGGTGGTTGGCGTCAAGGGATTCAATCTGGTGCTGGATCGGGTGGAGCTGGATCCATCGACCCTGCAACCCCGTTCCGCCCAGGCCCGTCTGTTGGTGTCCGCCATCGATCCCCGGGGACTGCTGGGCATGGCGGCCAGTCTGGACCCCAAGCTGGCCACCATCCAGATCCCGCAGAACGGCACGCCGGTTGCCCTGCCTGTACAGGAGATCATGCCTGGTTTTCCCACCACCTGGGCGGCCATCAAAGGCCAGATTCTGGGGCTGTTCCTAGGCGGCAAGCCTGCGGATGCCGTCAAGATCCTGAGCGACACCCCGGCTTCTCCACGCCAGGTCATGGCGCTCTCTTACGATGTCGCCAAGCTGATGCAACAGCTTGGTCCTTCTCTGGAGAAGAACATGCAAACACTCCAGGGGCCCGATGCCGAAGAGGCGCGGAGTCTGTTTCAGGCCATGAAGCGCGCCGCGGAGGTCTATGAGCGCGTGGGTGTTGGCCTGAAGGGAGAAAAGCGTGGCCTGGTGGTGACCGCCAGGGTGGCTTTTCGCAAAGAGTGACGACAAAAGGATTTCATGAACGAAACAGAGCAGCAAAAAGAGAACCCTTTGTTGGCGGAGGAGGGGCTGCCTGCCTTCTCCCGCATCCGGCCGGAGCACGTGGAGCCGGCCATCGACACCCTGCTGGCTGAAAACCGCGCCATCGTGGCGCGGCTGCTGGAGGAGGTGGAGAAGCCCGACTGGCACAACTTCATCGAGCCGCTGGAGGAGATGGAGGAGCGGCTGTCGCGCGCCTGGTCGCCGGTCTCCCACCTGCATGCGGTGATGGACAGCGAGCCGTTGCGCGACGCCTACAACGCCTGTCTGCCCAAGCTGAGCGACTATTCCACCGAGATGGGGCAGAACGAGGCCCTCTTTCGCGCCTACGAGCAGGTGGCGCGCCAAGCCGACGCTTTACAGCCGCCCCAGCGCAAGCTGCTGGAGCACGCCCTGCGCGATTTCCGTCTCTCCGGGGTGGACCTGCCGCCGGAGAAGAAGGAGCGGTTCCGCCGCCTCTCATCCGAGCTCTCCGAACTCACCGCCCGTTTCGAGCAGAACCTGCTGGACGCCACCAACGCCTGGGAGAAGCTGGTCACCAACGAGACCGAGCTGGCCGGCCTGCCCCAGTCGGCGAAGGAGCTGGCCCGCCAGATGGCGGAGCGGAAGGGGCTGGAGGGGTGGCTCTTCAACCTGGAGTTTCCCTCCTACTACCCGGTGGTCACCTACGCAGACAACCGTGAGCTGCGGCGCGAGCTCTACGAGGCCTACGCCACCCGCGCCTCGGACCAGGGCCCCCACGCCGGCCGCTTCGACAACAGCGAGGTGATGGAACAGATCCTGGCGCGCCGCCACGAGCTGGCCCGGCTGCTGGGCTACCACGACTACGCCGAGCGCGCCCTGGCCACCCGCATGGCCCGCTCGCCGGAGGAGGTGCTGGGCTTCCTGCGCGACCTGGCGCGGCGCTCCAGGCCCCAGGCCGAGCGCGAGCTGGCCGAGCTGCGCGACTACGCCCGCGAGCACCACGGCGTGGAAGCGCTGGAGGCCTGGGACATCCCCTACTACAGCGAGAAGCTGCGCCAGCACCGCTACGCCATCACCCAGGAGGAGCTCAAGCCCTGGTTCCCCGAGACCCGGGTCATCCCCGGCATGTTCGAGGTGATCGGCCGGCTCTTCGGGGTGGAGATCCGCCGCAGCGAGGAAGCGGTGGAGGTGTGGCACCCCGACGTGCGCTTCTACGAGATCCGCGACCGTGAATCCGGCGAGCTGCTGGGGCAGTTCTATTTCGACCTCTACGCCCGCCCCCGCAAGCGCGGCGGCGCCTGGATGGCCGACTGCCTGTCGCGCATGAAGACCGCCACCCGGGAGCAGATCCCGGTGGCCTTCATGACCTGCAACTTCACCCCGCCGGTGGGTGACAAGCCGGCGCTGCTCACCCACGACGAGGTGCAGACCCTCTTCCACGAGTTCGGCCACGGCCTGCACCACATGCTCACCCGCATCGACTGGCCCTCCATCTCCGGCATCTCCGGCGTCCCCTGGGACGCGGTGGAGCTGCCCTCGCAACTGATGGAGAACTGGTGCTGGGAGCGCGAGGCGCTGAACCTCGTTTCCGGCCACTGGCAGACGGGCGAACCGCTGCCCGACGCGCTCTACGAACGGATGCTGGCGGCGCGCAACTTCCAGTCGGCCATGCAGATGCTGCGCCAGGTGGAGTTCGCCCTCTTCGACTTTCGCATCCACCATGAATACGATCCGGAGAAGGCTGTGCGCATCTACCAGATCCTCGACGAGGTGCGCGACGAGGTGGCGGTGGTGCGGCCACCGGCGTGGAACCGCTTCGCCCACGGTTTTTCGCACATCTTTGCTGGCGGATACGCCGCGGGCTACTACAGTTACAAATGGGCCGAGGTGCTCTCCGCCGACGCCTTCTCCCTGTTCGAGGAGAACGGCGTGCTCGATCCCGAGACCGGCCGGCTGTTCCGCGAGACGGTGCTGGAGCAGGGCGGCGGCGCCGATGCCATGGATCTGTTCATCGCCTTCCGCGGGCGCGAGCCGAGCATCGAGCCGCTGTTGCGCCATTCCGGCATCGAGGGAGCGGTTCAGGACTTGTCGGACTGAAGGGAACCTCGAAAAATTGCCGTCCAGGCAATTTTTCTCTGCGCAAACCGAAAACGTGGTTTCCGGTTTGCTACATTTTCAATCACTTGTGTGATTGAAAATGGCGGGACTTCCTTGTCCCGCACGGGCACCTCGAATTTTTCGAGGCGCCCTGAAGTCCGACCTACATTCCTGGTGCCGTAGGTCGGACTTCAGCCCGACAGGTGTCCAGAATCGAACGGCAACAACAATAATGACTGAAAAGGAGGAGAACCATGCTGCAACCAGGCGATCCCGCCCCCGATTTCGAGCTGCCCACCGCCGAGATGGAGATGATCCGCCTGGGCGACTTTCGCGGCAGCCGCAACCTGGTGGTCTATTTCTATCCCAAGGATGACACGCCCGGCTGCACCCTGGAAGCCAACGATTTCAGCGAGCTGTTGGACGAGTTCGAGGTGCTGGAGACGACGGTGCTGGGCATCAGCCGCGACACCTGCATCAGCCATGCCGCCTTCCGCGACAAGTACGGCCTACGGGTGGAGCTGGTGGCCGACCCCGACGGCCTCGCCTGCCAGGCCTACGACGTTTTGCAGGAGAAGGAGGTGAACGGCGAAAAGCGGGTCGGCATCCAGCGCTCCACCTTCATCATCGACAAGGAAGGGATCGTGCGCCATGCCCTTTACGGGGTGGTACCCAAGGATCACGCCGCCGAGGTGTTGGAACTGGTCAGGGGTATTTCCCAGCCGAAGGACTGAAACAGCATCCGCCACTGTTCGTCGGGTGGCGCCTCGATCTCCAGGGGCGTGCCCCTGGCCGGATGGGATACCCGCAGCCGCCAGGCGTGCAGCATCAGGCGGCGCAGGCCATAGGTTTCCCGGAAAAAGCGGTTGTGCTTGCCGTTGCCCCAGGTGGTGTCGCCGATGATGGGATGGCTGATCTTCTTGAAGTGCTGGCGGATCTGCTGGTAGCGCCCGGTGAGTGGTTGCACCTCCACCAGTGAATAGCGGCTGGTGGGGTAGCGATCCACCGCCACCGGCAGCTCCACCTGCGCCAGCCGGTGGTAGCGGGTGGAGGCCGGCTTCTTCATTGCCGGATCTTTCTGCTCGCTGCTGTGCACCGGGCTGTCGATGACCCCTCTCTCTTCCACCCAGCCACGCACCAGGGCCAGATAACCTTTTTCCACTTGCCGGGTTTTGAACTGGCGGGCCAGTTTCGAGGCGCTTTCCGCGTCCAATGCCAGCAGCAGCACCCCGCTGGTGGCGCGGTCCAGACGGTGGACCGGCCACACCCACTGGCCAAGCTGATCGCGCAGCCGTTGAAGCACGACGTGCCCGCCACGGGTGCTTGCGGTACGATGAACCAGCGTGCCCGGTGGCTTGTCGATGGCCACCAGGTGGTCGTCGCGGTAGAGTATTTCGAACATCGGCGGAAGCATATCACTCCATGTCCCTGCGCACCCGCATTCTGCTGTTTTTGTTCGTCTTTGCACTGCTGCCCCTGATGGGCGCGGTGGCCATCAACCTGCCCCTGGTGCTGGAGCGGGTGGAGCTGTTTTACCGCCAGGCCTTTTTGCAGAACCTGCGGGCCGATTTTCAAGACCTGGATACCCATCTGGCCAGCCGCGACGAGATGCTGCGGCTGCTGGCCAAGCTGCCCGAGCCCGGCTTGGTGCTGGGCCAGGAAGGTCGCGTGAACGAGGCCCGGATCACCCGCGCCCGTTTCAAATACACCGAGTGGATCAACCGCATTCTGCAGGATCAGCTCGACATCGTGGACATCCTGTTTCTCGGACGCAAGGGCGCACTAAAGTTCTGGCTGTCACGGGACCCCAACACACATCTTTGGCGGCCCACCACCACGCCGCCTCATCTGCCACCGCGCGAGCTGATCCGGCAGGCTCTGGCGGCCAAGGTGCCGGCGGTCTTTCTGGCGCCGGTGGCCATCGATGAAAAGGCCAAGGATCTGTCACGCGCCATCACTCTTCAGATCATCACTCCCCTCGGGCCTTCGGAAGGCAAAAGCGCTTACGGCGCGGTGGCCATGACCCTCGACATTGGTGGCCTGGTGCGGCGCGATGATCGTACTCTTTGGGTGCATGACGATGGCCGCTACCTCAACGTGCCCGGCATCGTCCAGCGTCCAGGCAATGCCTTCGACGATTTTCCCGGCCTGAGCCAAAAGTTCGCCCAGCGCAAAATCGCGCTCTGGGAAGGCAAGGATGGCCGCAGCGTCATCTGGGTGCCGCTGCTGCGCACCGAGGGCGACCGGCCCTTGTGGGTGGGACGGACGGTGCGCGACGAACCCTTGCGCGCCTTGCGCAACGCCATCATCGTGCGGGTGGGTGTCATTATTCTGTTGCTGGTGGTGGTGATCGCCCTGGCCGCCACCTGGGTGGCCGCCCGTCTGGAACGGCTGGGGAAGGGCGTTTTCGAAGGGGTGCGCAAGGTGGTGGAAGAGGGCGAGCCGGTGCGGTTTCACTGGAAAGGGAGCAGTGAACTGCGCCAGCTTGGCGAAAACCTGTCGCGCCTTTCCGAAACCCATGCCCGTAACCTGGCCGAGCTGCAAGATCACGCCCGTGCCCTGGAAGAGAGCAACCGCTACAAAAGCGAGTTTCTGGCCAATGTCAGTCACGAGTTGCGCACTCCCCTCAACTCCATTCTGCTGCTATCCAAGCTGTTGCTGAAAGAGCCCGAAGGGTTGAGCCGCGAGCAGCGGGAGCAGCTCAAGGTGATCCACGAAGCAGGCAGCGACCTGCGCACCCTCATTGACAATGTGCTCGACCTGGCACGCATGGAGGCGGGCCGGCTGGAGCCGGTCATTGAAGAGGTGGCCTTGAAACCCTTGCTGCAAGAGGTGCGCGATCAGCTTCACCCCCAGTTCCAGGAGAAAGGCCTGACTTTTGAGATGCATATCGACGATGCCGCTCCCGGGCGCATCCGCAGCGACGCCCAAAAGCTGAAGCAGATTCTGAAGAACTTTCTTTCCAACGCGCTCAAGTTCACCGACCAGGGCAAGGTGGTGCTTGCCCTGGAGGCGGCACCGGAGCCATACGCCGTCGCCTTGTCGGTGCAGGACACCGGTATCGGCATACCGCCGGACAAGCAGCAGGCGGTGTTCGAGGCTTTCCAGCAGGCCGACGGCTCCACCCGGCGGCGCTTTGGCGGCACGGGTCTGGGGCTGAGCATCAGCCGGGAGCTGGCCCGGCTGCTGTGCGGCGAAATTCACTTGCAGAGCCACCCAGGCGAAGGTTCCCGCTTTACCCTGCTGTTGCCGTCCGCCTGCGGAGAAGTGCCGGGCGGCGAAGAGGTGGTGGAG
>JALVUB010000131.1 GCA_027023915.1 Sedimenticola sp. | reverse complement strand
CCGCCACCGCCAGCCAGACCATGCCGGCCTTGACCAGGGCATCGAGAATGAACAGCTTGGCGAAGAAGCCCACCAGGGGCGGCACGCCGGCCATGGAGAACATCACCAGCAGCAGCATGGCCGCCAGCCAGGGGCTGCGTTCGTTGAGCCCCTTGAGGTCGTGCAGGTTCTCCGCCTCCACCCCCTTGCGGCTGAGAATGGCGAGCAGGCCGAAGCCGGCCACCGCCGTGAGGGCGTAGGTGATGGCGTAGAACATGGCGGCGCTCTGGCCGTCCTTGTTGCCGGCCAGCAGGCCAAGCATGATGAAGCCGACATGGGAGATGGTGGAGTAGGCGAGCATCCGCTTGACGTTCACCTGGGCAATGGCCACCACGTTCCCCAACGCCAGGGACAGCACCGCGAGAATGGCGAGCATCCCCTGCCACCCCTGCCAGCCCAGCCCCAGGCCGCCCAGACCTTCCACCAGGATGCGCATGGCCATGGCGAAGGCGGCGATCTTTGGAGCGCTGCCGAGAAAGGCCACCACCGGCACCGGCGCCCCCTGGTAGAGGTCGGGCGCCCACATGTGGAAAGGCACGGCGCCGAACTTGAAGGCCACGCCGATGACCACGAACACCAGCCCGAAGAGCAGCACGGTGCGGTCGGTCTCGCCGCTGGCCACCGCCTGCGCCACCCCCTGGAAGTCGAGGAGGCCGGTGGCGCCATAGATCATGGAGGTGCCGTAGAGCAACATGCCCGAGGCGATGGCCCCCAGCACGAAATATTTCATCGCCGCCTCGGCCGCGGATGCCGAGCGGCGGTCGAAGGCCACCAGAGCGTAGAGGGAGAGCGCCAGCAGCTCCAGCCCCAGATAGAGGCTGAGAAAGCCCGCCGCCGAGATCATCACCATCATTCCCAGGGTGGCCAGCAGGCAGAGGACATAGAACTCGCCCCGCAGCAGGCCGCGCTGGGCCAGATAGTGGCGCGAATAGAAGAAGGCGAAGGCCACCACCACCAGCAGCGCCACCTTGAGCAGATCGCCCATGGCGTCGCGCACCACGGCGCCATGGAACAGCACCGCCCTGTCGCCGCCACCGGTGGCCAGCACCAGGGCCAGTGTGGCCGCCAGGGTGAGCAGGGCGAGGGAGAAGGTGAAAAAGCGGTTCTCCTGGCGCACGAAAAGGTCGATCACCAGAATGGCGCAGGCGGCACCTAGCAGGAAGAGCTCGGGAGAAAGCGGAATCAGGCTGGAGAAGTCGAACGGCATCGGTAGTCCCTCACAGCTTGGAAACAGCGACGTGCTGCACCAGATGGGTGATGGAGGCGTCCATCACCTTCACCAGCGGCCCCGGCCAGAGCCCCAGCGCCAGCACGGCCACCGCCAGGGAACCCAGCACCAGCGCCTCCCGACCGTTGATGTCGGCCAGCGCCGCCACCCGCTCGTTGGCCACGTCGCCAAAGATGACCCGTTTCACCATCCACAGGGTATAGGCGGCGCCGATGATGAGGGTGGTGGCGGCCAGGAAGGCGAACCAGAAGTGGGCGCGGAAGCTGGCCAGGATCACCATGAACTCGCCCACGAAGCCCGAGGTGCCGGGCAGTCCGGCGTTGGCCATGGCGAAGAAGACCATGAAGAAGGCAAACCAGGGCATGGTGTTCACCACCCCGCCGTAATCGGCGATCTGGCGGCTGTGCATGCGGTCATAGAGCACCCCCACGCAGAGGAAGAGGGCCGCCGAGACGAACCCGTGGGAGACCATCTGCACCATGCCGCCCTGGACCCCCAGCACCATGCCGCTGTTCACGTCGGGCCGCGCGAAAAGAGTGAAGACGATGAAGAAGCCCAGGGTGACGAAACCCATGTGGGCGATGGAGGAGTAGGCGATGAGCTTCTTCATGTCCTGCTGCACCAGGGCCACGAAGCCGATATAGAC
>JALVUB010000130.1 GCA_027023915.1 Sedimenticola sp. | reverse complement strand
GGCCAGCTCCAGTTCCCGCAGCTCTTCGCGGGCGGCGGCCAGCAGCTCCGCCTGCCGGTCGGCGCGGCCTTCGAGGCCGAGAATGCGGGCGTCCAGTTCATCGATGGCCGCCTCCAGCAGCTCGATGCGGCGCGCCTCGGTCCAGGCATCGATGCCGCCCAGCAGCCGCTCGTTGAGGGCGATGGCCTGGTCGAGGGCGGTCATGGCCTGGTGCTGCTCCCGGGCCGGTTGCAGGATCTCCACCTGCCGGCGGGCGGTGAGCACCTCCTGGTGGGCGGCGTCCAGCTCGGCGAACTCGGCCACCAGCCGCTCGGCGGCGTCGAAGGTGTCGGGCTTCTCCAGCATGAACTCGCGCAGGAAGGCGTTGAGGTCGCCCAGGTTCTTGGCCGACTGGGTCTTGTGCAGCAGCTTCAGGGCCTGTTCCGACTCGATCTCCATGAGGCGGCGGAAGCGCTCGGCGTAGGAACGGAAGGTGTTGCCGAAGTGGTCCACGTCGGCGAGGCACCGCTTGAGGCCGCGCACGTCCAGGTCGAAGCCGTTCAGCTCGCGGGCGATGTCGAAGTCGCGCTCGGCGATGAGGTAGTGGCGGCGCACGTCGGTGGTGGCGGTGCCGTTGCCCCTGATCCAGTAGAGGTGCACCAGGGTGACCTGGCGGCCCTCGCCGTTGGCGAAGGTCAGGGCCAGGGCCGACCAAGTGGTGCCCCGGCGCAGGTAGTGGGTGGCGATCTCGCCCGAGGCGCTGTCGGTGCGGTCCCCCCAGGCGCCGCGCACGTAGGAGACCAGGTTGCGGTCCCGCCGGTTGCGCTCGCCCTCGCGGGCGGCGGCGTTGAAGCTCAGCCACCGGGGCGGCGTGAGCAGGGCGGCGATGGCGTCGAGAAGGGTGGACTTGCCGGAACCGGAACGGCCGACGAAGAGGAAGCCCTTTTCGGCGATGGGGATGTCGTGCAGCTTTTCGAAGGTGCCCCAGTTGTAGACTTGCAGGCGGCGCATGCGGAACTGGCGGTTTTCCGCCAGGGCGGCGACATCGGTGAAGAAGTCGTTCTGCTGGCCGATCACTTGTCTAAATCCAGCAGCAGCTGTCCGGGGTGCAGCCCCATGGCCCCGGCAAGGCGGCGCAGGGTGGTGTGACGGGGCCTGGAATCGCCCCGCTCGATCCGGGCAACCGCCGACTGCTTCATGCCCGCGCGGCGGGCTACCTCCGCCTGAGTCATCCCAAGATAGTCACGCCAGGCCGCCACCAGCGACAGGCCGTCGATCACATGCCGTTCCACCACCTCCTGCGGTATGCCCTGTTCACGTGCCTGGACTGCCCGCCAGGCCTCGGCCATCTCCTGGAAGCGCTCCCAGGGCACCACGGCGAAAACCGGCTTGCCGTCCTGCTCGATCACCTGGAAATCAATAGGTGCGTTCATCTCGCTTTTTCACCTCCTCAATACTGATGATGCGGGCCTGATCCAGCACATCGAACAACACCCGGTAATCTCCCACCCGCAGGCGATAGCCGTATTGGTGGTTCCTCAGCGCCCTGACACCAGGGACGTTGGGAAAACCGGTCAAGCCGCGAACAGCCAGGACGATACGCTTCCGCGCTTGCCGGTCTTTCAGCTTGGTCAGCTGTTTCAACGCCTTCGGGGTCCAGATCACTTCCATGTGATTATAACCGTTTATAACATTTTAGCTATATCAATACAACAGCGCCCGCCCACGCCCCCTTCAATCTTCTCCAAGCAAGGCCCGGTAGGTGCGGGCGAGCTGGGCCACCTGCTCGGCGGAAAACAGCAGCTTCAGGGTGGGCGAGATCTCGAAGCGGCCCTCACTGCCGCGGATGGCCGAGAGCAGGTTCTTGTCCTTGACCTTTTCGATGGCGGCGCGGGCCTTTTTTTCGAAACCGGCGTGATCGGTATTCATCTGTGGCT
>JALVUB010000129.1 GCA_027023915.1 Sedimenticola sp. | reverse complement strand
ACCTGGAGCATCAGACCTTCAAGCTGATCGACCCCATGAGCGGCAAGCTGCTCGGCATCCGCGCCGACATCACGCCCCAGGCGGCGCGCATCGACGCCCACCAGCTTCAGCGGGAAGCGCCCGTGCGGCTCTGTTACATCGGCAGCGTGCTGCGTGCTTATCCAGACGGCTTTTCCGCCGGTCGCAGCCCCCTTCAGGCGGGGGTCGAGCTTTACGGTCACGATGGCATGGAGAGCGATCTCGAGGTGATCGAGCTGATGTTGGCCACACTCGAGGAGGCCGGCATCGAAGAACCTTTTGTGGATCTGGGCCATGTGGGCATCTACCGCGGCCTGGCGCGCCAGGCGGGCCTGGACGCGGCCCGGGAACAGGCCCTGTTCGACGCCCTCCAGCGCAAGGCGATGGCTGAAATTGAGACCCTGGTGGCCGGTTTCGGCCTGGCGGGCGATATGGCCGAGCGTTTTCTTGCCCTGGCCCGCCTCAACGGTGGCGCGGCGGTGCTGGAGCAGGCGGAACAGGCACTCTCCGGCGCTTCCGGCGAGGTGCTCGAAGCGGTGGCGCGGCTGCGCCGGGTGGGGGAGGGGCTGGCTGCGCGCCATCCGGGCCTGCGGCTTCATTTCGACCTGGCCGAGCTGCGCGGTTACCAGTACCAGAACGGTCTGGTGTTCGCTGCTTTCGTGCCCGGTTCCGGAAGGGAGATCGCCCGTGGCGGCCGTTACGACCAGATCGGCGGCAAGTTCGGACGTGGCCGTCCGGCTACCGGTTTCAGCACCGATCTCAAGATCCTCATGCGCCTGGGCGGACAGGCGCCGGACGCGGAAGAAAAGATCTTCGCGCCCGCCGCCGGCGATCCAGACCTCGACCGGCTGGTGGCCGAGCTGCGCGCCGGTGGCGCAATGGTGGTGCGCCAACTCCCGGGCCAGCAGGGTGACGCCCGCGCTCTTGGATGCAGCCATGAGCTGATTCGTGGCGACCAGGGCTGGGAGAAGCGATCCCTCTCCTGAACCGAATCTTTCACAAATCGAACAACCAACCAGACAAAGAGAATCCAACCATGGGAAAGAACGTAGTGGTCATCGGCACCCAGTGGGGTGACGAGGGCAAAGGCAAGGTGGTCGATCTGCTCACCGACAAGGCGGATGCCGTGGTGCGCTTCCAGGGCGGGCACAACGCCGGACACACCCTGGTGATCGACGGCCAGGAGACCATTCTCCATCTCATTCCGTCCGGCATCCTGCGCGAAGGGGTGCGCTGCCTCATCGGCAACGGCGTGGTGCTCTCTCCCGCCGCCCTGCTGGAAGAGCTGGAAGGTTTGGAAAAGGCCGGCGTGGATGTCCGCGGGCGGCTTACCCTGAGCGAGTCCTGCACTCTCATCCTGCCCTACCACGTCGCCCTGGACCAGGCACGCGAGGTGGCCCGCGGCAAAAAAGCCATCGGCACCACCGGACGCGGCATCGGCCCCGCCTACGAGGACAAAATCTCCCGCCGTGGCCTGCGCCTGGGCGAGATGCTGGACGCAGAACACTTCGCCAACCGCCTGCGCGAAGTGATGGAGTACCGCAACTTCGCCCTCAAGCACTACTTCAAGCAGCCCGAAGTGGACTACCAGCAGGTGCTGGACGAGGGACTGGCCCAGGCCGAGGTGCTGCGGGACCTGGTGGGCGACGTTACCGGTGAACTGATCCGCATGCGACGGGAAGGGAAGAACGTCATGTACGAAGGGGCCCAGGGCGCCCTGCTGGATATCGACCACGGCACCTATCCCTACGTCACCTCCTCCAACACCACCGCCGGCGGCGCCGCAACCGGCACCGGCACCGGCCCGCGCGAGATCGACTACGTTCTTGGCATCGTTAAGGCCTACACCACCAGGGTGGGGGCCGGGCCTTTTCCCACCGAACTGTTTGACGACGACGGCCCCGGCAACCAC
>JALVUB010000128.1 GCA_027023915.1 Sedimenticola sp. | reverse complement strand
GCGGCGCGCGAGGCGCTGTACCGCGTCCTGCGCGCCCTGCAGCCCTGGCGCAAGGGGCCGTTCGAGCTGTTCGGCATCCACATCGACAGCGAGTGGCGTTCCGACTGGAAATGGCGGCGGCTGGCGCCCCATATCCAGCCCCTGGCCGGCCGGCGGGTGCTGGACGTGGGGTGCGGCAACGGCTACTACGCCTGGCGCATGGCGGGAATGGGCGCGCGCTTGGTGGTGGGCATCGACCCCAGCCTGCTGTTCCTGGTGCAGTTCCTGGCCGTGCGGCGGCTGATGGCCGAACCACCCCGGGTCCACCTGCTGCCCCTGGGGATCGAGGCGGTGCCGCCCGGCCTGCGGGCCTTCGATACCGTCTTCTCCATGGGCGTGCTCTACCACCGGCGTTCGCCCTTCGAGCACCTGGAAGCGCTGCGCGGCTGCCTGCGGCCCGGTGGCGAGCTGGTGCTGGAGACCCTGGTGGTGGAGGGAGGCGATGACACCGTGCTGGTGCCCAGGGGGCGCTACGCCCGCATGCGCAACGTCTGGTTCATCCCCTCGCCGGCGGCCCTGGTGGGGTGGCTGGAGCGCGCGGGGTTCCGGAAGGCGAGGGTGGTGGACGTCACCCCCACCACGGTTGCCGAGCAGCGGCGCACCGACTGGATGGGATTCGAATCCCTGGCCGAGGCGCTCGATTCCTGCGACTCCGGGCGCACGGTGGAGGGCCACCCGGCGCCGGTGCGGGCCGTCGTGCTGGCAACGGCCTGATCGGCCTGCAAGAAAGCGCCGCTCGTGGTATGGTTTCGCCCCGCGATTTTCCATTCCATCGCCATGAAACCCAGAACCCTCTATGACAAATTGTGGGCCGATCACGTGGTGCGCACCGACGAGCACGGCACCAGCCTGCTCTACATCGACCGCCACCTGATCCACGAGGTCACCTCGCCCCAGGCCTTCGAAGGGCTGCGGCTGGCGGGGCGCAAGCCGTGGCGGCCGGGAGCCAACCTGGCCACGCCGGATCATAATGTGCCCACGGTGCCGGAGGATCGCCACGGCGGCGTGGAGGCGATCCACGACCCGGTGTCGCGCCTGCAGGTGGCCACCCTGGACCGCAACTGCGAGGCCTTCGCCATTCCCGAGTTCCACATCAACGACGCCCGCCAGGGGATCGTCCACGTGGTGGGGCCGGAGGAGGGCGCCACCCTGCCGGGGATGACGGTGGTCTGCGGCGACTCCCACACCGCCACCCACGGCGCTTTCGGCGCCCTGGCCTTCGGTATCGGCACCTCCGAGGTGGAGCACGTGCTGGCCACCCAGTGCCTGATCCAGAAGAAGTCGAAGTCGATGCTCATCGAGGTGCGCGGCAAGGTGGGCCCGGGGGTCACCGCCAAGGACATCGTGCTGGCCATCATCGGCCGCATCGGCACCGCCGGCGGCACCGGCTACGCCATCGAGTTCGGCGGCGAGGCGATTCGCGATCTCTCCATGGAAGGGCGCATGACGGTCTGCAACATGGCCATCGAGGCGGGCGCCCGGGTTGGCTTCGTGGCGGTGGACGACAAGACCATCGACTATGTCAAGGGCCGTCCTTACGCGCCCCAGGGCGAGCTGTGGGAAAAGGCGGTGGAGAGCTGGCGCCGGCTCCATTCCGACGAGGGGGCCGAGTTCGACAAGGTGGTGGTGATCGAGGCCGCCGACATCGAACCCCAGGTCACCTGGGGCACCTCGCCCGAGATGGTGGTGCCGGTGGGCGGCCGGGTGCCCGATCCGGCGGAGGAGCCCGATCCGGTGAAGGCGTCGGGCATGCGCCGCGCCCTGGAGTACATGGGGCTGGAGGCGGGCACGCCCATCACCGAAATTGCCGTGGACAGGGTCTTCATCGGCTCCTGCACCAATTCCCGCATCGAGGATCTGCGCGCCGCCGCCGAGGTGGTGAAGGGGCGCAAGGTGGCCGAC
>JALVUB010000127.1 GCA_027023915.1 Sedimenticola sp. | reverse complement strand
GAGCATGACAATGCGGCGCAAGTGCTGCACGTCATCGATTGATGGCCGGTCGAACATGATCCCGATGTCCCGGCCCGCTAAACGTTTCACTTTTGCGGGGAGGGTCAGCGTGACATCGGAATCATCCAGGGTAATGCTCAGGGTGACTGAGGACGAGTCGGGTAGCGCCAGCGATGTGCTGCTGTTGAGGCGCGCGCCTATGATTGAAATGTCGTCCAGTGACACCGGGTGGCTATCCTGCTGGAAAGTCAGGGTGGCTTCTGCGTCGAAGTCCACCCGGTTGGCCCGTCGTCTTTCGTTCATGTTGTCACCCCTGTTGCGCCCCGATACCGGCATGCCTTTCCCCGGTATTGTGGCGTGCGAATCAGACTTCGATTCGCTTGTACTTCATCCGCTTGGGTTGCAGGGCTGCATCACCGAACTGCTTGCGCTTGTATTCTTCATACTCGGTGTAAGAGCCCTCGAACCACTCTACCCGGGCATCGCCCTCGAAGGAGAGGATATGAGTGGCGACCCGATCCAGAAACCAGCGATCGTGGGAAATGACGATGGCGCAGCCAGGGAAGGCCAGCAGAGCTTCTTCCAGTGCCCGCAGGGTTTCCACGTCCAGGTCGTTGGTCGGCTCATCGAGCAGCAATACGTTAGCGCCCTGCTTGAGCAGTTTGGCTAGGTGCAAACGGTTACGTTCCCCCCCGGACAGGTCGCCGACGCGCTTTTGCTGATCGCCACCCTTGAAGTTGAACCGGCCCAGATAAGCGCGGCTGGGCACTTCATAGTTGCCGATGCGCAGGATGTCATTGCCGTCGGAGACTTCTTCCCAGACGCTCTTGTTGCTATCCAGGTCTTCGCGGCTCTGGTCCACGTAGGCCATCTGTACGGTGTCGCCGGTGATGATTTCACCGCTGTCCGGGGTTTCCTGGCCTGCCAACATGCGGAATAGGGTGGTTTTACCCGCACCGTTGGGGCCGATAATACCGACGATGGCACCACGGGGAATCTGGAAATCCAGATCTTCGTACAGCAGCTTGTGGTCGAATTGCTTGGCCACATTCTTGATTTCAAAAACCTGCTCGCCAAGGCGCTCACCCGGCGGGATGTACAATTCCTGGGTTTCGTTGCGTTTCTGGAATTCCTGGCTAGCCAGTTCTTCAAAGGCGGAGACACGGGCCTTGTTCTTGGCGCGACGGCCTTTCGGGTTCTGACGTACCCATTCCAGTTCTTTTTCCACCGTTTTGCGGTGGGCTGACTCGCTCTTCGCTTCCTGTTCCAGACGCTGTTCTTTCTGCTCCAGCCAGGAGGAATAGTTGCCTTGCCAGGGAATGCCTTCGCCGCGATCCAGTTCCAGGATCCACTCACAGGAATTATCCAGGAAGTAACGATCGTGGGTTACCGCCACCACGGTGCCGGGGAATTCGTGCAGGAAGCGCTCCAGCCAAGCCACGGATTCCGCATCCAGGTGGTTAGTGGGCTCATCGAGCAACAGCATATCTGGTGCGCTCATCACCAGCCGGCACAACGCCACTCGGCGGCGTTCGCCACCGGACAGGGTTTGCACGCTGGCATCCCAGGGCGGCAGGCGCAGGGCGTCGGCGGCGATTTCCAATTTGCGCTCAAGGTTGTGTGCATCGCTGGCTTCGATGATGTCTTCCAGCTTGGCCTGCTCGGCGGCCAGCTTGTCGAAATCCGCGTCTTCCGCCGCGTAGGCTTCGTAGACTTCTTCCAGGCGCTGCTGGGCGTCACGAATATCGGCCACGGCTTCTTCCACGATTTCGCGGACATTTTTTTCCGGGTCCAGCTCCGGCTCCTGGGGCCGGTCGCCGATGTTGGTACCTGGCTGCGGCCGCGCCTCACCCAGGTAATCCTGGTCAACGCCGGCCATGATGCGCAGCAGCGTGGACTTACCGGAGCCGTTCAGGCCCAGCACGCCGATTTTGGCGCCGGG
>JALVUB010000126.1 GCA_027023915.1 Sedimenticola sp. | reverse complement strand
CGGCGATAGCCTGTGGAATACCGCTGCCCTCCCCGCCAGGAAAGAGATTGCGGGTGGCCCAGGTAATGGCTACCAGCCCCACGGGTGTCAGCAGGAAAGGCAGCCAAGCCCACCGTTCCACCAGCTGGTGGAACTGGTGATCGGCCAGGCTGCTGCCCAGGGCCAACAGGGTGGAGGTGACACCCACCAGCACGGCGCCACCCCAAAACACCAGTCGGGTACGCCAGGCCGATCTGGATCCAGCCTGTTTCATGATCTCTCTCATCTCTTTCTTGTAGGGCATTCGATCTTTTCCCCTCCGTTTTTTTGGCCGTTGCGCAATGAACCGACGTGCCGGCATTCGTCGACCATAAAAATTGAATATTATAACTTTTTGAAGTTTCAAGCGCATGTCCTGAAACGACCCAGCCGGTATAATCCGGTGGCAGCCCCGCGGATGATTAATAAAACCGAATGCCCATGGTGAACCGCCTGTCCCCGCTCCTGTGGCACCTGATGCCATTCCTGAGATGGCTGCCCAGGGTCCGCCCCGCGGATATCAAGGCCGATTTTTTAGCGGGGCTGACCGGGGCCATTGTGGTGCTCCCACAGGGGGTGGCTTTTGCCACCATTGCAGGCATGCCGCCGGAATATGGCTTGTATGCTGGCATGGTCCCCGCCATCATCGCAGCGCTTTTTGGTTCCGCGCGTTTCCTGGTATCCGGCCCCACCACGGCGGCCTCCATCGTGCTCTATTCCGCCTTGAGCCTGCACGCGCAACCAGGCACCTCAGAATACGTGACCCTGGCCCTGACACTCACCTTCATGGTCGGCGTCATGGAGCTGCTGCTGGGCATCGCCCGCATGGGGGCACTGGTCAATTTCATTTCACACTCGGTGGTGGTGGGGTTCACCGCCGGCGCCGCCATTCTCATTGCAGCAAAACAGCTGAAGAATTTCTTTGGCGTGGAAATCCCGCGTGGCGGTCACTTTCACCACATCGTCTACCACTTCGGAACCCAGATACCCAATATCAACTGGTATGTCACTGCAGTGGCCGCCCTTACACTGATATCCGGCATAGCCACCAAGCGTTTCTGGCCGAAAGCCCCCAACATGATCGTGGCCATGGTGGTCGGAAGCATGGCCGGCTACTTTCTCAACGGGATTTTCGGGCCGGAAACAACCGGAATCCTTACCGTGGGCGCGTTGCCCAACAGCCTGCCGCCCCTCTCCGCACCCAATTTGACCTTCGAAACCATTCAGAGCCTCGGCGATTCAGCCATTGCCGTCACTTTGTTCGCACTGACTGAAGCCGTTTCCATCGGGCGCTCACTGGCAGCGCGCACGGGGGAACGCATAGACGGCAACCAGGAGTTTATTGGCCAGGGGCTGTCCAACATTTTCGGCAGTTTCTTCTCGGGCTACGTCGCCACCGGGTCTTTCAACCGCAGTGGCCTCAACTACCAGGCCGGGGCCCGCACCCCACTGGCCGCCGTATTCGCCGGTCTGTTACTGATGGTGATCGTGGTACTGGTGGCACCACTGGCCGCTTATCTGCCCAACGCAGCCATGGCTGGCATACTTTTCATGGTGGCCTACGGCCTCATTGACTTCCATGAGATCAAACACATCCTTCACGCCAGCAAGCGCGAGACTGCGGTGCTCGCGGTGACTTTTTTCGGCGCCCTCTTCCTTGAACTGGAAACCGCGATTTTTGCCGGGATCATCCTTTCCCTGATTCTTTACCTGGAAAAAGTCTCTCACCCCATTGTTGTCACCCGAACCCCGGACCCCAGGTTGCCCAACCGGGCTTTTTCCAGCGATCCCGATCTTCCCCAATGCCCGCAACTTCGCATTTTGCGCATCGATGGCTCTCTCTTTTTCGGTTCCATCAGCCATGTATTGGAGGCCTTTGACTGCTTGCGTGAAAATTTTCCCCAGCAGAAACACCTGGCCATCATCTGCCAGGGTATCAACTTCGCGGACATCTCGGGTTGCGAAGCACTGGAACGGGAAGCGGAGATGCGCAAGGCCATGGGAGGCGCTCTTTACCTGGTTAACGTGAAGCAGGGGCTTTGGGATGCCTTGGACCATTGCGAAACGCTGGACATCATCGGCATCAAGAATTTTTTTCAGACAAAAAAGGCGGCTCTCCATGCCATCTTTCAAAAGCTGGACTGGGATATTTGCAGCCACTGTGACCAGCGAATCTACCTGGAATGCAAGCAGATTCCAAAGGCCCTGGATGAGGCACCACGAGTGGATCCGCCTGACACTTCTAAACGTTGCGCAGGCTGATGTTCAAAGTCCGGCATGGGCCGCCACAGCCACGGCGATGGCGGCGGCGATGTCGGTCTTGCACTGCTTCTGGGTGTACTCGGTGAGCTCCGGGTGCGACTCGACGAATGCGGTGGTGAAGTCGGCGGCGCGAATGTCCGGGTGCCTCAGAATGTTTTCGTAATAGGGCTTGGTGGTGCGGATGCCGTGCATCTCCATGTCGCGCAGGGCCCGTTCTCCCCGGTTCAGCGCATCGTCCCAGGTCAGCGCCCAGACGATCACCTTGGCGATCATGGAGTCGAAATGGGGCGGAATCCGGTAGCCGGTATAGATGGCAGTGTCGGTTCTCACGCCGGGACCGCCCGGTGCGTAGTAGCGGGTGATGCGTCCGAAGCTGGGCAGGAAGTTGTTCTGTGGATCCTCGGCGTTGACCCGGAACTGGATGGCGTAGCCACGCCTGCTGATTTCGTGTTGCCGAAAGCGCAGCTTCAGGCCGGCGGCCACGCGGATCTGTTCTTCGACGATGTCCACACCGGTGATCGCTTCGGTGATGGTGTGCTCCACCTGCACCCGGGTGTTCATCTCCATGAAGTAGAAGCGACCGTCCCCGTCCATGAGGAACTCCACGGTGCCGGCGCTGGTGTAGCCCACCGCCTTGGCGGCGATCACCGAGAGCCCGCCCAGGTACTGCCGCTGCGCCTCGTCGAGCTGGGGTGAAGGAGCAATCTCGATGAGCTTTTGGTTGCGACGTTGCAAAGAGCAATCCCGCTCGTAAAGGTGGATGCAGTTGCCGTGGCTGTCGGCCAGCACCTGCACCTCGATGTGGCGCGGATTGACAATGGCCTTTTCCAGAAATACCTCTGCACGGCCGAAAGCGGCGGTGGCCTCGGAGATCACCCGCTCGTAATTGCGGCGCAGCTCCTCGTCCGAGTCGCACCGGCGGATGCCCCGCCCGCCTCCGCCGGACGTGGCTTTCAACATCACCGGATAGCCGATGCGTTCGGCCTCGGCCAGCGCTTGGTCCAGACTCTCCAGATTGTCGGTTCCTGGAGTCACCGGCACGCCGGCCCGGATCATCGCCTTGCGCGCTTCGGTTTTGTCGCCCATGCGGCGGATCACCTCGGCGGAAGGACCGATAAAAGTGAGGCCGCGCCGTTCGCAGGCGGCGGCAAATTCAGCGTTTTCGGAAAGAAACCCATAGCCCGGATGGACGGCATTGCAGCCTGTTTGTACCGCCAGATTGACGATGCGGTGGATATTTAGATAGCCGGCGACGGGGTCTTCACCGATGGAGTAGGCCTCGTCAGCCTTTTTCACGTGGAGGCTGTAGCGGTCCGCCTCGGTATAGATGGCCACCGAGCGGATGCCCATCTCCGCGCAGGCGCGGATGATGCGCACCGCGATCTCGCCCCGGTTGGCGATGAGGATCTTGCGAAACATGAGAAGTGAGGCTCTATGGTTGAGATTCAGCGGGCATTATAGCCACGAGGCCGCCATCCTGAGCTATTGGCCGCCGGACAGAAACAGCACATACTGGTACCCCAGATAGAGTGTCACCAACACGGCACCTTCCCAGCGGCGGATAAGCCCGTGGCCGTTCCATCGCAGCCCGCGCGCCAGCAGGTAGAGCACCAGCGCAAGCCCCACCATCAGCGGAAAGTCACGCAACAGCACTGCCCGCTCCACCGGGGCCGGCCCCACCACGCCAGCGATGCCGAGAACCCCCAGCAGGTTGAAAAGGTTGGAACCCACCACGTTGCCCACGGCGATGTCGGGCTCGCCCTTGCGCGCCGCCACCACCGAGGCCGCCAGCTCCGGCAGCGAGGTGCCAAGGGCGATGATGGTGAGACCGATCACCAGATCGCTGACGCCGAAATGGCGTGCCAGCCCCACCGCGCCCCAAACCAACAACTTGGAACTGACCAGCAGCAGCGCCAGGCCGCCCACCAGCAGCAGCCAGGCTTTCCAGATGGGCATGGCTTGAGGGATCTCTTCGTCATACTCCACCATCAGCGGCTCGTCTTCGGGCGACATGCGCGCCAGATGGATGGTCCAGAGCACCAGGGCCACCATGCCGGCCAGCAGGACCATTCCTTGCAGCCGCCCCAGTCCGCCCTGCCACAACAACGCCATCACCGCGAGCATCACCACTACCATGAGGGGAAACTCGCGGTTAAGAGTGGTGGAGTGGACGTTCAGGGGCACCACCAGGGCGGTAACGCCCAGCACCAGCGCCATGTTGGTGATGTTGGAACCGATGGCGTTACCCAGTGCGATGCCACTGTTGCCCTGCCAGGCGGCCACGGCGGATACCAGCATCTCTGGCGCCGAAGTGCCGAATGCCACCACCGTGAGGCCGATGATGAGGGTGGAGATGCCCATCGCCCGCGCCAAGCCGGCGGCGCCGTCCACGAAGCGGTCAGCGCTCCAGGTGAGCAGCACAAATCCAACAATTAAAGAAAAAACATAATAAATCATTATAAGCTATTGGATAATAAGCTATTTACTTGGGCAAGCTTTTCTCTCAAAGCGTTTTCATCCCGTTCCAGAAGAGTGATATGACCCAGCTTGCGGCCGGGACGGGACGATTTTCCGTAAAGGTGGAGATGCAGGCCGGGCACCGCCAGTAGGGTATCGAGATCGGGCAGTTCGCCGATGAGGTTGAGCATGGCCGCATGGCCGAGGGCCGAGGTGTCGCCCAAGGGCATTCCCGCCACCGCCCGCAGGTGGTTCTCAAACTGGCTGACAACCGCCCCTTCTATGGTCCAATGCCCGCTGTTATGCACCCTGGGGGCCATCTCGTTGGCCAGCAGACGGTCTTCGACCTGGAAAAATTCCACCGCCAACACCCCTACATAGCCGAAATGGTTCAAAAGACGACGGCAGTAGCCTTCCGCCAGGGACTGAAGCGGGTCTTCGTGAAGATTGAGTGAAAGACGCAGGATGCCCTGTTGGTGATGGTTTTCCACCAGCGGATAGAAGCGCAGCTCCCCTCCCCTGCCACGCACGCCGATAACCGAAACCTCCCGCTCGAATGCCACCAGACCTTCAAGGATGGCCGGCACCCGTCCGATGGCGACCCAGGCCTCAAGTGGATCATCCCCCGGCTGCAACACCACCTGCCCCTTGCCGTCATAGCCCAGGGTGCGGCTTTTGAGCACCGCGGGCAGACCAATCCGCTCTACCGCATCCAGCAGCTCCCGTTTACTGGAGACAGGAGCGAAAACAGCGGTTTCGATGCCCAGATCCTGAAACAGCCGCTTCTCCAGCAGGCGGTCGCGGGCAGTCGCCAGAGCCGCTGGCGACGGATGGACAGGCACATCCTGCTGCAACCGCGCCAGGGCTTCCGCCGGCACATTTTCAAACTCGTAGGTGATGCAGCCGGTGTGCCGTGTCAGCCACTCCAGCGCTTCGGGATCGTCATAAGCACTCTGCAGATGGGTTGCCAGCGGCCCGGCACAGGCATCAGCGGCCGGCTCCAGAATGGTGAATTCCAGCCCCAGTGGATAACCGGCCAACGCCAGCATGCGCGCCAACTGCCCTCCGCCGAGAATGCCAATCCGCATGGGGGTCAACCTGCCGGATCGGGGTTGGCCAGCACGGTTTCTGTCTGCTTTTGCCGCCATTGTTCCAGGGCGGCGAGGATTTCAGCATGGTGGCCGCCAAGCATGGCGGCGGCCAGCAGGGCGGCGTTCACCGCGCCGGCGCGACCAATTGCCAGGGTGCCCACGGGAATGCCGGCCGGCATCTGCACGATGGAAAGCAGCGAGTCCATGCCGTTGAGCGCTTTCGACTGAACGGGCACGCCCAACACCGGCAACGAAGTCTTGGCCGCCACCATGCCGGGCAGGTGGGCGGCGCCGCCGGCGCCGGCGATGATGACTTCGATACCGCGCTCGCGCGCGCTGCCGGCGTAATCGAACAGCTTGTCGGGCGTGCGGTGAGCCGAGACCACTTCCTTTTCAAAGGGAATGTCCAGCGCTTCCAACGTTTGCGCCGCGTGCTGCATGGTCTCCCAGTCCGATTTGGAGCCCATGATGAGGCCGACCAGTGGTTTCATGATGGATCAGGGTGAGTGAAAAAAGGCTAATTATGCCGAATCACGGGAAAAATTGCCCATGACGCCGCCCATCGCGTTTTCAGTACGGAAGATGCTGCTTACGACGTGATCGGCCCGCCGTCGAGAAGAGCAGTCGCCAGTGTCTTCCACTCTTCTTCCTCGCTGAGATGGTCGGGAAAAACGGTGCCCGCGTGGCGGTGCCAATAACGGGAGTTCCAAAGATCCCCCTCGACGCGGTGGAGATAGGCGTGAATGCGGGCCGCGCCGCGGCCGGGCAGCTCCTGGACGATGCGGTGGGCCTGATCCCAGTCCCCGTGGTGTTCCCACCATAGCGCCGCCAGCAGGGGGGAAACCCCTTCGGGCGGGCTTTTGTCACTCAATGAACGGCGAAACTGTTCGAAATCCACCGTTGCTTCACTTCAGCCTACGTCCGCCGGGCGGGAAATCTCGTTGTCAAAAAGAATGCGTTCCACCCTGCTGTAGAGATCGAAACGGACGAAGGGTTTGCTCATGAACTCATTGGCGCCGATGCGAGTTCCCCAGAACTGATGGGTGGCTTCTTTGTCGCCGCTCATGATGACAATGGGGATGGAGGCGGTCTGCGGATTACGGCGAATCCGGCGGGTGGCCTGAAAACCGTTTACCCCCGGCATCACGATATCCATGATGATGAGACAGGGCTTCTCGCGGATGGCCAGTTCAACCGCCTGCTGGCCGTTTTCTGCCTCCACCACCTCAAAACGCCCCTCTTCCAGCATTTTTCTCACTGAATAACGGACGGTTCGGGAATCATCCACCACCAAGACCTTGCTGCCCGGCTTGGGATAGTTTCTTTTGTTTTGCCGCCGTTCCCGATCCCTTTCCTGTTCCTGGGGCGTTCCCCGACGGAACAGCCGTCCTAAATCGAACATGGCCATCTGCATCCCCCTTTTTTGGGTTAGGTTACCAATTCCCGTCTCTTCAGAAAAGAAGATTGCTCAAGCCGTAAGGGAAAGAAAAATGCGGGGCAGTTTTTCCGGCAGCCGCTCGATGTTGTCGATGATGGAGTAGTGGCTGCCGAAGATGTCGCGCGCGTAGGCGTCCCCTTTCGGGTCGAGGTTGATGCAGTAGCTGTAGATACCGTCCGACTCCAGCTCCCGCACCGCCATGCGGGCGTCCTCGATGAGATGGCGTTCGTCCTTCACGTCCACGTCGGCGGGCTCGCCGTCGGTGAGCACCAGCAGCAGCTTCTTGTCGGCCTTCTGGTGGCCCAGGTAGTGGCCGGCGTGGCGCATGGCGGCGCCCATGCGGGTGGACCAGCCGGCGCCCATGGCGGCCAGGCGCCCTTTCACGTCGAGATCGAAACGTTCGTTGAACCCCTTGATGTGGTAGTAGCGCACCTCGTGGCGGGTATTGGAGTGGAAGCCGGCGATGGAGAGCCGGTCACCGAGCTGCTCGATGGCCCAGGCGAGCAGCGACACCGCCTCCTGCTCCAGCTGGAGGATGGCCTGGCCGCCGGCGCCCACTGTGCGGTTAAGGGATTCGGAGAGGTCCAGCAGCAGGGTGACGGCGATGTCCCGGTCGTCGTGCTTGTGGCTGACGTTGATGCGCGGGTCGGGGTCGTGGCCGCTGCGGTAGTCGATGAGCGAGCGGATGGCCACGTCCAGGTCGAGCTCGCTCCCCTCCTCCTGGTAGCGGATGCGCACGTAGCTCTGGGGCTTGAGCAGGTCCAGCAGCCGCTTGAGCTGCTTGGCGATGGTGTCGTGCTTGAGCAGCAGCCGGTCGATGTAGGCCGGGTCTTTGGATGGGTGCAGCGACTCGAACAGGCTCACCCAGTCGGGGCGGTAGGTGCCGGTGGTGTAGTCCCACTCGGGATAGTGACGCGGCGGCAGCGCGTCGGAAGGCCCGCTCTCCTTCACCTCGGTGGGCTCGGCGCCGAAGTCCTCCTCGTCGTCCTCCTCGTAAAAGCGCCACAGGTTGCGGTTGTCGTCGCGATAGGGGATCTCGGTGTCCTTGAACCAGACCTGGGCCGAGGCGTCCGAGGCACGGCGGGTGCGGGCCATGAACCGGATGCCCAAAAACTCCATCTCCTGGGTGGAGCCCTCCCCTTTCTCCATGATCTCGAAGAATTTCTCCCGGAAGGCCAGGATGTCGGGATTGCGGTAGCCGTGGTCGGGGTCGAGGATGGCGCGCGAGAGCATGGTGAGACGGTGGCGGATGCAGGATTCGCGGTTTTCGT